>CAZCEM010000298.1:0-3837 GCA_964497555.1 uncultured bacterium | reverse complement strand
CTGTTCAGCTTGACCCTGTTCGGCGGAGTCTCGGCTTTCGCGTCAGCGATGGTGTTCGGGATCCCGTTCCTGCTGTCGCTGTTAGGTCGCAACGAGATCGTGGCTTGTTCGGGCATCGCCCTGCTGTGCGCACTGGGGGACGTCATCCCGCCGGCGGCCATCTCGGCGCGGTTCACAGCGCAGATCGTGGGCGAGAAGAACTTCCTGCGGGTCGTCACCCATTGCCTGCCCTACGTCGTTCTCTGCGCAGTGGCGGCGTTGGCTGTGGTTTATTGGGCGAACAAGCTGGCGTTTTTAACACCAAAGTTTTAGACTTTAATTGAGGCCGACACGATTTTGCATTATGTTTCACAATTTGCTCGTTTTTCTTTGGATAAAAAAATCCTCTATCTTATATTTTTGAGTTAGGATAAAATTCTAAGAGTTGCTCAGGAAACGATTCCTTCCTTTCCTGCGCAACGATGAGCACTGCGACGCTTCGTGGCTCAACCTTAAGCCATTAATGAGGTCACCTTTGCTGTATTTGCTCCGAGTTCTTCTGGTTTTGACTTTGTTGGCACCAGCCGGCACGCTGCTTGGCGCTGATCAGCTTCGCGTTCAATCTGGACAGACGATCAAGATCACGGTTTCCGGTCATCCTGAGTTTTCCGAGCGGCTGGTGGTTCGTCAGGACGGCACCATCGAGTACCCACTGCTGGCCGGAATTCCACTCGACGGCCTGACCGCCACCGACGTCCGGGACTTGTTGGTTCCAGTGCTGCTGCGTTTTGAGAGCGAACCGGACGTGTTTGTCATCATCTCCGAAGAGCGCACCATCGATTTTCAGGTTCAGGGTGAAGTGCGGATGCCGCAGCGGTTTACCGCTGAAACACCGATCAACGTTCAGCAGGCGATTACTATGGCCGGCGGCGTTACTCTGAGCGCCGATCAAGCGCGTATCAACGTGCTCAGGATCGAAAACGACAAGAGAAAGATACTAAACATTGACCTGACGTCGATGTTCCGAAGGGATACGCTTGAATTAGCGCCGGAGCTGGAAGAGGGAGACGTCGTGATTGTACCCCGTCAGAATGAGATGTTTAACGTCCGCATTATGGGCTCGGTCCGGTTGCCGGGAGTTCAGCAATATGAACCAGGGCAGGATCTGCTCGATGTTATTTACCGAGCTGGGGGCCCTACGGAAAAAGGCGACCTTGCCAACGTTATTCTCGTTTCGCAGCGAGGCCTCCGGGGACAGACCACCATTAACCTTATAAAGATGTTAGAGGAAGGCCACTATCAAGACGTCCCGGTGGTTTTCCCAGGCGATGTCATAATAATCAATGACAAGAGCCCTTGGAAAACCTATACGCCTTATAGAGAACTCCTTGTGCAGCTTTACTATGTACTCTCAGTTTATGTTTTACTCACCAGAATTTAAGGAACTACAGCAACGGCTTCGATCTATTGATCGTTCGCGTTCATAGACATAGGAAGTTTAAATGAACCAATTCAATCCCGATTCCGGATATACTGACGGCGCTTATCCTGAGTCCCGACCTCTGGAGGCAGGATTAGAGACTACACCGTTAAAGGCAGTGCTGCGAGCGGTCCTTAAGCGGCCGTGGGTGGTGGCGCTCACCTTTTTCATACTGATAGTGCCGGCGCTGTTCTATCTCTTCTCGCAGGTACCCCTCTATCAGTCGCGGGCAACTATAACCATGGCGTCAAAGTCTTCTGTTAATCCTTTCAGCATACAAGGAGGATCCCGTCTTTTTGAAGAAGAAGACCCGAAGGAATTCTTCTTCTCTTTGCTCGAAAGCTTTGCATTCCGTAAAGGTGTTTTCACTGCTGTCAGCGAACGACACCCCTATATGCCCGTCGATTCCCTCGAAGAGATAATCCGCAGTGATATTAAGTTTTCAGCTCGCACCAGACTGTCGGATATTATTATATTATCTGCGCAGTCGGAATCCCCTGAATTTGCGCAGCTTCTCGCATCTTCATCTGTTAAAACTCTTGAGCAGATCATTAACGACATGAAGAAGAATGACGCCAAGTTCTTAGTGGATTACATCAACCGTCTCGTGGAGAATTATAATCGGGAACTGGGGGACACTGAAGTAAGAATCCGCGACTTTCTGCGCGATCGGAATCTAAGTCTGGACGACGTGGCCGAAGGGGTCAACAGTGAACTCAGCAGCCTCGAACGCAATCTGGCTGAATCGGAAGCCAAGCGAGATCTGGCCCGACTCCAGATAGACTCCTACAGCCTGCAGATAACTGAAAGGCTGAACAAATACCTGGCGGGCAGCCAAGGTGAAACGAGCCGGGAAATCGCTAATCTGCGACAACAACTCGAAGACGTGAACCGGCGGATTACCGGCGAGATGCTCCGAGATTCCCAGACTAATGAAATACAGAGCTTAGAGGCGGAGCGCAAAGCCGTCTTAGCGAAGTTGATCGAATATGGCAATTCTCAGAGAGATCTAGAGGAAGGAGGCGTGTCTTCACGCATCTCGCTTCAAGCGCTCGAAGGTGAAGTCCAGAAGAAGATGATCGAGTTTAAAGAAGCCCAGACCAGCTCTGAGTATTTCAACGGCGCCATCGACAAGTACCTTATAGAACATCCTCATCTGCCCAACGACATCCTGGAATATCTCAATATGTCGAGGTCGAAGTCGGTGCAGGAGCGGACTATTGATATTTTGGTCGAGAAACGCGAAACCGCACGGATAGACATGCTGTCAGAGGTTGGCGGCGTTAGGCTTCTCGACGAGCCGGTGGTACCGAACAACCCTATACCCTTAAAGCGCAATTTAAAGATTTTCGGAATAATACTCCTCGCGCTGTTTGCGGGCGTAATGCTGGCTTATGCCATCGATTACTTTGACAATACGGTTCAAAGCGAATCTGATATATCCCAACGGTTCGGGCTGCCGGTGTATGGTTCGGTGCCGGTGCTAAGTCCTCGCGCCTTCCGTCGCGGCGGTTACGGCAAAGGCGGATACGGCGGCTATGGCTATGGCTCTTACTACGGTGGTTACGGTCATTCCTCCGGTGGCAGTTATTATGGATCTTATTATTCCACCGACGAAGATTCCGATGAAGACGGGGATAAAAACGAATCTGAAAACAATGGCAACGGCGGAACTAAGTCTGCGGACTCATCATCGCAGCCGAGTTCCAGACCCTCTCGCTCGCATCATTCGCACCACCGGCACCATTCCCACCGAAGCCTGGAATCGACTTCAACGGCGGAATCATCTTCGTCTAATGGCAGCGGTGTCGAACTGACCTTGCTGGAAAAACACAGCCCAACCTCACCGATTGCTGAAGCTTACCGCTCCATCAAGACTTCAATCCTGTTCAATGCGAAAGAACGAAATCAGAAGAGCTTTGTCATCTCCAGTTCGGTGGCTACCGAGGGCAAGTCGCTGACAACTCATAATCTGGCAATCTCCTGCGCACAGAGTGGATTAAAGACATTGATTATAGACGCCGACCTCCGGCGCTCCTCGCAGCATAAACTGCTTAAATGCGAACGCAAACCAGGGCTGACGGGAATTCTTTTGGGTGAACACACCGTTGAACAAGTCCTTCGCGAAGGTTCAATTCCTAATTTGTTTTTGATACCCGCTGGCGGCAAAGTGAATAATCCAGCAGATCTACTCTCCTCCAACACAATGAGAGAGTTCCTTAAGGACATTGAGCAGCAGTATGACATTGTTTTTCTTGACACACCGCCCATCAGCCCCGTTATGGACTCACGGTATCTGGCAGGCATGGTTGGAGGCATGATACTGCTGGTTCGTCAGGAAATGACCAAGCTGCCGGTGCTGGAACATTGTATTGACC
>CAZCEM010000297.1:0-3848 GCA_964497555.1 uncultured bacterium | reverse complement strand
ATCCTTCGTGGTGGGGAAGCCACCATGACAATTCCCGCGAAAGCGGGAATGACAGTGAGGAGGAGTTCAAACCAAAAAACAGCAGCAAACAGCAAAAAATCGAGAGTTTTTCAGCAGACCCTAAGTAATGAGTCATTGATTTATCGCTGGATTAAGGTTAAGGAAGATTTTGTTTTTTCAGTTTAAGAAAAATTTTAGAGCATCGCATTCCGTCGATGTCAACCTTGCGAACTTGGATAGATCATTTTATATTGAAATACTGCGGGTTGAGGTGAATAAGCTGTCTATTTCATATCACCTCAGTGATTGTCGCATGTCCAGTTTGCGGGACATGTTTCACCTCAGCCGCGCAGGTCGTCTGAGTCCTATATTGCGCCGCGGCCGCAACAGAGGCTTTTCCTGAAGCCGCCTTCGGGTTGGCGAGGAGTAACCATAGATGCTCCCTTACTGCGATAAAGGGGCTCATAGCTCAGTTGGTTAGAGCAGCGGACTCATAATCCGTCGGTCCTAGGTTCAAGTCCTAGTGAGCCCACAGTTCGATTACAAAATAGGCAGTGCGAGGTGATATGCTTTTGCCCATTAAAATAGATCCCGGTTTTCAAGTCATCACTCTGCATTGTCTTGACGATTTCAATTTTCAGCTTTATATGGTGCCCGGCTCTGCCGAGCATCATTTTTTTTGACGGCATTCGTCACGGATGTCAGGAGGACAGTGGTGCTGGAAGAACTCGCGATTTTAATCCGCTTGCAAGGCATTGATAACCAACTCCAGGAACTCGATGACGAAAAGGGGGATTTGCCCGAACAGATCGAAAAGCTGCGAGGGGTGATAACCCTTGTTTCCAAGGAGATAGAAGCGCTGGAAACCACCCTGCAGCAGAAGAGCGAAACCAAAAAGAACTTCCAAAAAGAGCTGCGGCTCTATCGAGAGCAATACGAACGGTCGCAGTCGGTGATTTTCAGCGTTAAAACCAGCAAGGAATATGACGCGGTCACAGCTGAGATTGAGCAGTCAAAAGATCGCATCATGAAAAGTGAGCAGCAGATAGACGCAGTTAGAAATGAGATTGTCTTGATCGAGGATGAGCTGTTAGAGAAACAGAAAGTGCTTGAGGATACAAAACAGGAATTTGAGCTTCGAGATAAGGAGATGCGGGAACGACTTAGCACGACGCAGGACCGAATCCTTGAGTTGAAGCATCAGAGAGAGAAAGAAGTTGCCCGCTTGAAAAAACCGGTGTTCGCTCACTACGACCGCATCCGGAAAATTCGGGACGGCGTCGGCGTGAGTCATATTGTCGGCGAGGCGTGCAGTTATTGTTATTCCGTTCTTCCGCCGAAACGCAAAGCTGATATTCGTCGGATGGACGACATGATTTTATGTGAAGTTTGCGGCTGCATTCTGGTCTCTGAAGAGTTCGCTGATCAGTTGGATCGCGTTTTTTAAGGCATGGCGGGAGAGTCGGTCGAGTGATCGCGTCCGGCAGCCGCCGGATGAGGAAAGTCCGAACTCCATAGGACAGGGCGCTCGCTAACAGCGAGGCGTCGTGAGACGACGGAAAGCGCCACAGAAAACAAACCGTCCCTTCAGGCAATATGACAGACATTCCTGTCTGTCGTATTGGCTAACTGAAGGGATAAGGGTGAAAACGAGGAGTAAAAGCCCCCGTCCGCGCTTCGGAAGAGGCGCGAGAGGCAAGCCCCGCCCGGAGCAAGACCAAGCAATGAGGAACCGTCTGACGGTGGGAGGTAGTCCGACTCCCTGGACTCATGGGTAGGTCGCTGGAGAATGCCGGCAACGGCATTCCAAGATGGATGATCACATAAAACAGAATTCGGCTTACGGACCGACTCTTTCGCGCTCCCGCCCTTCCTTCTGTATAAACTTCACCATAGAGAACTCAAAGAACACAGAGGAAGAATTGGTTGTAAGATCGCTGGCTTTTCGTTACCAGCAACCAGCAACCAGTACCGAAAGAGATCGCCTGCTTCTCCACTTTGTAAGTTTGTTTTTTACATACAAGGCACAATGGACTCAAAATGGGTGTTCTATAGCCCCAACGATTCAACCACCATCGAGGAGATGTCGCGCCGCCTGAGGGTTCCCCGTCCTATAGCGCGCGTGCTGTACAATCGAGGATTGATAGAAGGCGAAGAGGTTCACCGCTTTCTGCATCCCGATACCGACCATCTCCACGATCCCTTCTTGATGAAGGACATGGACCGGGCTGTGGAAAGGCTGATTCAGGCTCTGCGCGAGCGCGAAGAGGTCATGATTTACGGGGATTACGACGTTG
Source organism: uncultured bacterium (assembly GCA_964497555.1). Classification (GTDB taxonomy): domain Bacteria; phylum Electryoneota; class AABM5-125-24; order Hatepunaeales; family Hatepunaeaceae; genus CAZCEM01. The sequence goes on along the minus strand of CAZCEM010000297.1, from coordinate 1,551 downwards.
ACGGCATCACCTCCACCGCCACGTTGTATCTGTTCCTTAAGGACTTAGGGGGACAGGTATCTTTTTATATACCGGATCGCGCCAGTGAAGGCTACGGCATTTCGCTGGGAGGCATCGAGGCTGCTCGCGAGCGAGGCTGCTCGCTGATAATCTCAGTTGACTGTGGCATCACCTCGGTTGATGAGGTGGAAATGGCGCGGAGGCTCAACATTGACATCATTATATCTGACCATCATGAGCCTGGTGAATCGCTGCCCTTAGCCTTGGCGGTAATCGATCCCAAGCGGTCGGACTGTGAGTATCCTTTCAAAGATCTGGCGGGTTGTGGAGTCGCCTATAAACTGGCTCAAGGACTGCTTCAACGTCTAAATCTAACTTCAGGTTATATAGAAAAATACATTGACCTGGTTGCTATCGGCAGCGCCGCGGATATTGTGCCCCTGATCGGTGAAAACCGCGTTTTCACCAAATTGGGGCTGGAAAAGTTGAATCGCGAAGGATTGGACGGGATTGTCACCCTCGTAGAAACCGCTGGTTTTCACACCGGAAAGATAGACGTCAGCCAGATCATATACGGTTTAGCGCCTCGTATTAACGCTGTAGGCCGGCTGGGGCAAGCCACGCCGGCCGTTGAATTATTAGTCACGCGCAATCACCATCGCGCCGTTGAGATAGCCCAGCTTCTGGAAGAGGAGAACCGGCGCCGCAAGCAGATAGACACCCAGACGCTGAACGAAGCGCTGGATCAAATCGAGCGCGAGTTCGACCCCGCGCAGGATGCGGTAATAGTGCTGGCGGGGGAAGATTGGCATTCAGGCGTAATAGGCATAGTCGCATCTCGCATTATTGAGAGATTTTACCGTCCCACCGTAATGATCTCCATCGAGAACGGCATCGGAAAGGGTTCCGCTCGCAGCATCCCCAATTTTGACCTTCACTCGGCATTAAAGGCTTGCGCTGACCTGTTTATTCAATTCGGGGGTCATAAATACGCCGCTGGATTGTCCATTGACGCCGAAAAAATCCCGGAATTTAAGAAACGCTTCAACAACATCGCGCGCGAGATGTTGACGCCGAATGATTTGATTCGAAAAGTCAACATTGACGATGAGATTGAACTTGACGTTATAAACAACGAGTTCATTCGCATCATAAACATGCTGGCGCCTTTTGGACCCCGAAATTACTCCCCAATGTTTGTCTCTCGGAATCTGGCGGTTGTTGGAGAACCTCGCATCGTCGGCAACAATCACCTCAAGTTTCGCGTCAGTCAGAACTCGGTGATATTTGACGTAATAGCCTTCAATCGGGGCAGCGATCTTCAACGGTTGCGCGACAACCGTTACGTGGACATCGTTTATACTGTTTCCGAAAACACCTGGATGGATAAGACCAGCGTTCAGCTTCGCGTCAAGGACCTTCGCTGAATCTGGTTTGAAAGTTCCTTGTTTGCTGCTGTTTTTTGGTTTGAACTCCTCCTCGCTGTCATTCCCGCATTCGCGGGAATTGTCATGGTGGCTTCCCCACCACGAAGGATGAAAATCGCCTCAG
>CAZCEM010000296.1:0-3889 GCA_964497555.1 uncultured bacterium | reverse complement strand
CGGAGGCCCGACCTACGCGTCGCAGGCGCTATTTTCTGGGAAATGACAGCGGAGAGGTTCGTCGCCGCTCGGTTTCCCGCATTATCGTATTAACTCGAAAACCGCGACCAACGGGCGCCGGACGACGTTTTCTCCTCGGATTGGTTTTGAATGCAAGCCTTAGCTTGAAAGCAACAGAACATGGATTCTTTGAGAGATTGATGCCGGATACGCTGAAGGCGCGTCTTTACAGGCGAAGCGAGGCAAACCCAATGAGATTGCTTCATCAGCCTTCGGCTGATTCGCAAAGACGAATTAAAAACAATCAGTATGAACTCAAAACTTCTCAGCCAAGCGCTTTCGTACATATCCCACCAGCCCGTCCAGCGCGATGATGGATTGGATTTCCTTCGGGAAGGCGGCAGCTAGCCAGTGACCGCCGCGGGTCAGGTTTTTAATGATACCCTCATCGACGTTGACCTGCACCTGGTCGCCGTCTCGAATGCCGTCCACCGCTTCGGGCGCAATCAGAATCGGCAAGCCGATGTTGATCGAGTTGCGGAAGAAAATCCGCGCGAAGGACTTGGCTATCACACAGGACACCCCCGCGCCCTTGATGGCAATCGGCGCGTTCTCCCGCGAGGAGCCGCAGCCGAAATTCTCTCCCGCGACGATGATGTCCCCCGGATTCACCCTTGAAGCGAACGTCGGGTCGAGGTCTTCGAGGCAGTGCGGCGCCAGGTCAGCGGCATGGTAGCTGGTGCAGTAACGGGCGGGGATGATGACGTCGGTATCGACCGAGTCGCCGTACTTGAACCCCCGCCCCTGTAAAGTCTTCCTATTTATCATTGTTGTTGTCGCCGCTCTTTTCATTTTGACAGTCGAGCATCCGCCGCAGTAAGCTTTCGACCAGCGCGCGCTCCTCCGGGGTGAGACAGGCGGTGAAGTCGGCATTGACCATATCGCCTATGTGCGAGGTCTCGGCGGCCACCCGGCTGCCCAACTCGGTAATGCCGATTATTTGCACCCGCCGGTCGTTGTCGTCCTTCTGGCGCTCGACCAGCTCGCGGGCAGTGAGGAAATCGATGGTGCGGGTGGTGGTGGCGGCGTCAAGGTAAATTTCCCGTCCCAACATGGTCTGGGACACCTGATCGCGGTCTGACAGCGCCATCAACGCCGTCCAGCTCGTCGGCGTGAGTTCGACTTCGCGCAGCCGCTCCTCCAGCGCAATGCGCATAATTCTCGCCAGGCCGTTGACCAGAAAGCCCAGGCTGGCATTTAGTGGCTTAGTTCGTTCCTGGTCGCTGTCGGACATTAATCTATCCTGAAAATGGACGAAATGGACAATATGGACGTGGTGGACAGCCGGGCATGGAGGCCCGACCTACGAATGTCAAGCGGGACGCTTAACCTACGCGGGAAACTGCTGCAAATCCCGCGGGTCGGTGATGAAGCCTTTCACCGCAGTGGCGGCAGCGGTTTCCGGACCCGCCAGATAGACCTGAGAATTCGGATGTCCGTTGCGGCCGCGGAAGTTGCGGTTAGTGGTATATACGCCAATCTCACCATCTGCCAGAATGCCCATGTGTCCACCGATGCAGGGACCGCATGTCGGCGGGGAGATTACCGCGCCCGCGTCTATGAACTTGCCCGCCAATCCCTCCTCCACCAGCGTCTTTAAAATCTGCGGAGTAGCCGGAATCAGTATCAACCGCACCTGTGGATGCACCGGTCGGTCACCTAAGACCTTTGCTGCGGCGCGAAAGTCTTCGATACGACCGTTAGTGCAGGAGCCGATGACTACCTGATTGACTTTAACTTTTCCTAATTCTTTAGCGGGACGGGCGTTGGACGGCAAGTACGGCTCAGCTACCAGCGGCTCCAGACCGGATATGTCAAACTCGGCAATCCGGGAGTAGTTCGAATTCGGGTCGCTGGTCAGATCACGGGCTTTGGCGGTGGCGATCTTAGCGGGATCTTTTTGAACCCGCTGAATGTAATTCCAGGTGGTGGCGTCGGGGGCGATTAGGCCTGTCTTAGCGCCAGCTTCGATGGCCATATTGGCAACCGTGATCCGCCCGTCGATGGACAGCCGCTCGATGGTTGAGCCGGTGAATTCGATGGCTTGATAGCGAGCGCCGTCCACTCCTAAGTTACTGATGATGTGTATTATCAAGTCCTTAGGGCCAACGTATTGTTGAAACTGGCCCTCAACGATGACTTTTATCGTCTCCGGCACACGGAACCAGAGTTCACCCAGCGCCCAGGAGCAAGCCATGTCGGTCGAGCCGATGCCGGTGGCGAAGGCGCCCAGCGCGCCGTAGGTGCAGGTGTGGCTGTCGGCGCCAACCACCAGATCGCCGGGCAGAGCCAGACCCGCGTCAGGCAGGATGGAGTGGCAGATGCCGCTGCGACCGACTTCGAAGTAGTTCTTCACGTCGTACTTCTGCCCGAATTCACGCATGATCTTAGACAGGGTGGCGGCTTTCACGTCCTTGGCGGGGACGAAATGGTCGTTGACCAGCGCAACTTTGGCCGGATCAAACACGGCTTGGGCGCCCATGCTCTCGAAAACCTCGATGGACAGCGCACAGGTGACGTCGGTGCCCAGCACCAGGTCCAGCTTGGCCATGATCATATCGCCCGGTCGAACCGAGTCGCGTCCGGCGTGAGCCGCCAGTATTTTTTCAGCCAGATTCAAGGGGATTTGGTTAACCCTGGATTAAATTCGTTTGGGTGGACGTAACGGACGTAATGGACACTATGGACAGAAAACTCAATTTGCATTTTACATTCTGCACTCTGCATTCTTCATTCTGCATTCAAAAGTCCTTTCACCACCCGGTCGCCAGTAGCGACGGTACCGAGGGAGCCGCCCATGTCGCGGGGCACTTCACCGGAGCGGATCATGGCGCGCACCACGTTCTCCAACCGCGGAGTCCATTCCGGGCAGCCGAGGGTCTCCAACATCAGCCCGACCGTCAGGATTGCAGCCAGCGGATTGGCGACGTCCTTGCCGGCGTACTTGGGAGCCGAGCCGTGAACCGGCTCGAACAGAGAAGTCTTGCCGGGATGAATGTTGCCCGAAGCCGCCAGCCCCAAGCCGCCGCAAAGCTGCGCGCCCATGTCGGTGATGATGTCACCGAACATGTTGCAGGAGACGATGACCTGGAACTGCTCCGGGCGTTTGACCATCTGCATCAGCAGCGCGTCGATGTACCAGTGGCTGGCTTCGATATCCGGGTAGTCCTTTGAGACCTCGGCAAAGGCGCGCTGCCACAGGTCGCCCTCGAAGCGCATGGCGTTGGATTTGTCGGACATGCAGACCTTGGTCAGGCTGTTAGCACGGGCGTATTCGAAGCTATAGCGGAGGATGCGTTCGACGCCTTTGCGGGTGTTGATGGAGGTCTGGATGGCGACCTCATCCGGCGTGCCTTTCTTGAGGATGCCGCCGGCGTGGGTATATAAGCCTTCGGTGTTTTCGCGGAAGACGACAAACTGGACATCGTTTATGGATTTATCTCGCAGCGGGCAGAGGGATTCGTGTAACAGGCGGCAGGGGCGGTAGTTGACGTAGAGGTCGAGTTTGAAGCGCAAGCCCAACAGGATGTCGCGGGCGTGGGTCATGTCGGGGACGCGGGGGTCGCCGACGGCGCCGATGTAGATGGCGTGGTAGTTGTCGCGGAAGTTCTCGACTTCGGAGTCGGGCAGGGTGACGCCTGTCGCCAGGAACTTGTCCGCGCCGTAGTCGAATTCATCCCAGGTCAGGTCCAGTCCGGCTTGTTCGCGGATGGCGCTCAACACCTTGAGCGCTTCGACGGTAACGTCCACGCCGATGCCGTCCCCGGGAATAACGGCTATGCGAGGCACTAAGTTTCCTCCATTCAAGAGACAGATATAATTTAAGGCG
>CAZCEM010000295.1:0-3894 GCA_964497555.1 uncultured bacterium | reverse complement strand
CTATGTCATGGAGATATTGGTTCCCGGTAATTTGGTCGTGAATAAGAAGGGATCATACTTGACAAACTGCAAGAGGCAAACTATATTTTAGTGCAATGTTCTCTTATCCCGGTCCGGTCTCCTTATCCGGATCTGTTGACTTCACTTCAGAACAGCCCGCCGGGAACACTTTTAATCCTTAAATATGAGGTGAAAGATGAATAACTTTGGTAAGTTTTTCATCGCTCTTATAGCGCTGGTTCTTTGTGCCGGCGTTGTTGGAGCCACTGAAGTAACCTTCCAGGTTTACATGTCCTTCCAGCAGGAGTTGGGCAGCTTTGACCCCGACGCGCACAGCGTGGTCATCCGCGGCGGTTTCAACGGCTGGGCTGGAACCGCTAACACCCTTACGCGCATGGGTGGAGACAACCTGATGTACGAAGGCGTCTGGGATTTCGCTGCCGGCAGCTACGAAGGCGAAAACGGGTTTAAATTCGTCATCGTGCGTCCAGGCGGCGACGACGGCTTGGAAGGTGTCGCCAACCGCTCGATGGTTGTCGGCAATGAGCCTATGACCTACGGCCCGGTCTGGTTCAACGATCAAGAACCGGTGGAGATGACCAATGTCGAGATTCTATTCCAGGTCGATATGTCGGTGGCAATCTCCGACGGAACCTTTGATCCCGCTACTGACGCCATGATCATCCGCGGCGCCAACGCGGCTATCGGCGACTGGGGCGGTTTCACGCCACTGGACCGCGCAGGGGCAACGGATATTTACGCCAACTGGATCCAGTTTGACGGGCTGCCCATCGGCACGGCTTTGGAATACAAGTTCGTCATCGACGACGACAACGACCAAGCGGATCCGGTCCAGGTGGAAGAACTCGCCATGGGAGGCAATCGCATGGTGACGCCCACCGGCGAGGAAGAGGACACCAACGAAAATGGCTACGCCGAGATCTTGTTGGAGCCCGTCTATTTCGCTGACAATCCCGGCAACATGGACCATGAAACGGTCGTCCATTTCCATCTGGATACGCATCCCGCCTTCGCTAAGTTCGCTGACGTCGGAATAGAAGGTGTGGAAGCCATCGACGGCTTCTGGATTGCCGGATTAGGCGAACTCATCGGCTGGAACTGGGGCGAACTGCCCGATGACGCCCGTCTGACGGACGACGGCGTCGCTCCCGACGAAACAGCCGAAGATATGATCTACGCCGTGGACGTTGTCTTTCCGGAAGGCTCGCCGCGCCTTGAAGTGTACAAATACGGCATCAACATGCTGGACAACGAAGCGGGCTCCGGCGAGTATCACGTAATCATCCTCGATTCCGACGTCAACGAAGAGCACAAGTGGGATATCTTCGGCGAGAACGGCAGCCTATACGACGACTATATGGCGGTGCGTGAAATCCCCACGCTGACCGTTCCGTCCGTTTTCAGCGTCGAGCAGAATTATCCCAATCCCTTCAATCCGGTGACGACCATCGCCTTCAATCTGGCTGATGCGTCGCAAGTTGCGGTGAAGGTGTTCGACATGACCGGAAGACAGGTGTTCAGCCATGACGTGGGGATGTTGAACGCAGGTCGATACGAGATTACCTTCCAAGCGGGCAGCCTGACCAACGGTTTGTACATCTATCAGGTCAACGCCGGAGAGCAGTCAATCTCTAACAAGATGATGCTGCTGAAGTAGCGGGCTTAAAACTGGTCTGGCGATGTAAATCGCAGCGCTGCTTCCAATCCGCATCGTGTTACCAGACGAGTTCCCGTCAGGCTTCCATCCACCGGCAGGCGGCTGAGTCTGACAGGAAGGAGAGAGGCCTTTTCATCTCTCTGGACTTGAAATCTGGCAGCAATATTGCGGTTGTCGTGTTCAGCATTGCCGGATAAGGCTTAAAAAGCAGAAGACACAGCGCAGGGTGAAGCCGCCCGGCGCTGTTTTTTTACCGGAACATCAGACTGAATATGAATTGCACCAAGTTGAGTCATTTATTAAGGGGTGCATTTTCTTTTGAACATTGAAAAAATGCGCCGAAGACGCATCATTCCAGCGAAAGCTGGAATCCAGAGAGATTTGGGGCTGGATTCCCGCTTTTGCGGGAAATGACAGCGAGGAGGAGTTCAAACCAAAAAACAGCATCAAACAGCGAAAAATCGGGAATCTTTCTGCAGACCCTACTTAACGTCTATACAAACGAAGGGCGTCCCCACCATTCATAAGCCTTAAGAGGAGAAACATGTCCAGCAAGCGGGACATGACCGCGCTTAGAGAGACACAGCTTTATTTGAAGAAAGGGAATTCCTTCTGTAAACCCGGCGCGTCTCCGAATCGCCGCTTCAGCGATGGGCGCAATTATATCGCTGTATAATAAAGACATAGAACAACAGCTTTAATCGTCTTCCCCTTGCATTTTCTGTATTGCAACACTTGACAAGATGCTAATATGAATTTAACTTATATCTACTAATCCAGCGACAGGACGTCGCAGGTTGTCCTCCTCCTGCACTGATAGAGCGTTTCGACTGCCGGATGAGAACAACCTGGGTCGCGCGAAACCTCTTTTAGCGCTGAGTTGTTACCTTATCGCTGGATTAAGGCTCAGAACTTCCAAACTTTCACTGCGAGAGAGCGATGAATCGAATACCAGCCTCAGAGGGCTCGCAAAAGCCCTCCGCGATGAGTCCGGCCAACCTGTGGGAATCCGAAACCTTTGTCGGTATGGTTGAGGCATTCTTAACGCGGTGCGGCATAACGGCAAAACGCATGGAGACAATCCGCGCCCGCCTGGGTTTGATTGACGGAAAAGTGAAAACCCTGCAGGCAATCGGGGACACCATGAAACTGACGCGGGAGCGAATCAGACAATTTCAGGTCGATGTAATCCGGACCGTCAATCTGCCCGATAATGCCGCTCTGCTGACTGTTTTCTGGGACAGCGCGCGTAAAGCCGTCAAAGCCAACAATGATGAGATAGAGCTGGAAAACCTGTGGATCGTCCTGCAGTATAAGTTCCGTTGGACAGACGACCTCCCCGTGGTGGTCTTCGCTCAGTTTCTGAAACTGAACCGTCAATTTGAAATCGTGCGCCCTAACTCCCGTAAGACCATTCTCGTCAGATTGAAAAAATGACGAATCCCATAGTTTCGCCGGCAGGATGCCCCCCAGCCGACGAACGGCCTCGACCAGGCTTCGCAGACAGCTTCACAGTGGATAAAAAAGCCGCAGCCCTTTTGTCCCGACCGTCATCTCGTCCGCGCAACACGGACGAGCCCCGAAATCGTACTCTTAAGGCTGCTGTTTTCAAGCGGATTCACCCGTAAATGCGCAGGAATTCAATGCCTGAGCCAAAAATCCTGCGAATTTACGCCGACGGCGCTTGCAAGGGCAACCCCGGGCCGGGCGGATGGGCGGCGGTATTGACTTATGGCGATTACGTGCTGGAAATCACCGGCGGAGAATCGGAGACCACCAACAACCGCATGGAATTGACCGCGGTCATCAAGGCTTTAGAGGCGCTCAAGAAAAAAGTGCCCCTGGAGGTATTCTCGGACTCCAGCTATGTTGTGAAAGGCATTTCTCAATGGCTGTATGCCTGGAAAGCGCGCGGCTGGCGTAAAGCCGACCGAAAGCCGGTTCTGAACCTTGATCTTTGGCAGCGGCTGGATCACCTGGCGCAGCAGTACGACATCACGTGGCGGTGGGTGGAAGGGCACGCCGGCCATACCTTCAACGAACGCGCTGATAAATTGGCAGCCGCGGCGATACCAAGGTGAAGACTCAGCAAACCAACAACCTCCTTTCAGACGACGCAGTGATTCAGCCCATGTCAAACTCCCCGAGATATCAGCGTTGGCTCTTCGCTGTTTAGTGTGGGTAAACACGATTCACGAATCTCTTCTGCTGTCATT
>CAZCEM010000294.1:0-3898 GCA_964497555.1 uncultured bacterium | reverse complement strand
GGCGGTCGGGCTCGGAGGCCCGACCTACGCGTCGCAGGCGCTATTTTCTGGGAAATGACAACAAATGACCAAATGATTTTGCACCCATTAGTACTTGGGAAATTTGTATGCCTTTCACGTAAAAAAGGGTGAGAGCGATGCCTAACAATTCACAGAATGCCGCATTAAGAGTACTGGGTTTGATTCTCCTACTGTCAGTGGCGGTCTCGCTACTTCGCGCTGAGGTAGCCGTCACCATCTACAACCAGGACTTGGGTCTGGTGCGCGAGACCCGCAAGTTCGACTTCGACAAGGGCGTCAGCGAGATTCGCTTCGTGGACGTTGCCTCGCAGCTTATCCCGTCGTCGGTGCACTTCACCGCGCCAGGGGTAGCCTTGCTGGAACAGAACTACCAATACGACCTGGTCGATGCCGCCAAGTTGGCCGCTCGGTATCTCGACAATGAGATCGAGCTGACCGCCGAGGGCGGAGACTTCTTTAAAGGCACGCTGCTGTCTGTGGTGGGGAGCTTCATCCTGCGCGAGAAGGACGGCTCGGTGCGCACCATTGGTTTGGGTCAGGTTCGCAGCGTCCACTTCCCCTCGCTGCCGGAAGGACTCATCACCCGCCCGACGCTGGTGTGGAAGGTGAACGTTGAAAAAGGGGGAAAAGCCCCGGGTGAAATATCCTACCTCACCAACGGTATGACCTGGGCCGCGGAGTACGTGGCGGTGGTCAACAAGGACGACAACGCCCTCGACCTGACCGGCTGGACCAACATCACCAACAACTCCGGCGCGACCTTCGAGGAGGCTCGCATCAAGCTGATGGCAGGGGATGTGCAGATTCTTCGAGATGATAGACGACGTGAAAAATATGCCATGCGAGCGATGGTCGCTGATGCAGAAATGAGCGCTGGCGGTTTCGAAGAACAGCCGTTTTACGAATATCATCTTTACACCCTGCAGCGCCCATCCACCCTGAAGAACAACGAGCAGAAGCAAATTTCCCTCTTCCCCAACGCTGCGGTGGGAAAGGTCGATAAGGAGTATTGGTACAAGTCCTACGGAGACGCCAAGAAGGTGCGGGTGTATCTTTCCTTCGTCAACCACGAGGACAACCACCTCGGCATTCCCCTGCCGGCAGGCAAGGTGCGGGTCTATAAGGAAGGTCTTGACGGCGGGTTGGAGTTTGTCGGCGAGGACAAGATCGACCACACCCCCCGTCAGGAGAAGGTGAAAATCTCCACCGGCTATGCCTTCGACGTGGTGGTTGAACGCAAGCAGACCGACTACCAGCGCAAGGGCAACGCCACCGAGACCGAGTACGAGATCACCCTCCGCAACCGCAAAGCTGAGAAGATCACCGTCACCCTGAGCGAGCGCGTCTGGGGCGACTGGACAATGGTCAGTGCCACCGAAGGCTGGGAGAAGAAATCCGCGCAGGACGTCGAATGGAAGGTTGAATTAAAGCCGGATGAGGAAAAGAAGGTGACGTATCGGTTGTTAAATAAATAATTCACAGCGGATTAAGCGGATGGAGGTTTGATTCACAACAGATAAAACAGATTAAACGGATGAGATAACAGATTTACAGCAGAATTCATCTGTTTGGAAATCTGCTTAATCTGCTTCATCTGCTGTGAATTACCCCAGTCTGATTCATCTGCTGTGAATGAATAAAATGAATAAAGAGAAAAACGCCACCTTACCCACCTTTGTCTGACCCACCCCACACCCTGACCTGGCTCGACCCGGTCGATAAGCTGCCCGGCCTGGGTCCGGCGCGGAGCGAATTCCTGCGCGAAAACGAGCTGCCCACTGTAGGCGCCCTGTTGCTGCGCGCGCCGCTGCGCCTGATCGACCGTCGGGCCTGTCCGCCCTTCAACGAGCTGGAAAGTCACGACGGCGAAGACGTTACCGCCGTCGGAGTGATCGAATCGGTCGGCGAGAAGGGCAAGCAATACAAACGACGTTTGATTGCTTATATCTCCGACGGCAGCGGCGGCTACCTGTCCGGCGTGTGGTTCAACAAGTACTACCATATTAAGGATAAACTGATCCCCGGTCGTAAGGTGGTTTTCTCAGGCAAAGTAACTTTCTTCGATGGCCCGCAAATCGCCCACCCGACCGTCACCTACCTCGACCAGCATGCCGACGCCTCCGACAAGACAGGACTGATACCCATTTACTCCTCCGGCGAACAATGGAATAAAATGGGCTTTACTCCGCGCTCCTGGCAACGGTTGTATCACTATATTATCGACGAATGGGATGGATCCGGGCCCTATCCTCCGACGGAAATCCAGCACCAGTACCAGTTGAAGCCTTACCGCGACGCCGTCCGAGACCTCCATTTTCCCGAAACTCTTAAGGAATATGATGAGGCGCTGCGCTCGTTGAAGTTCTCGGAGTTGTTCCTGCATCAACTGCTGATGGTGGCGCTGCGGCGGCGGCGGCGGATGCGGGACGGGCAGGTTATCGCACCGGGCGAGCGATACGACCGCTTCCTCGCCGCGCTGCCGTTTCAGCTCTCGCCGGGGCAGCGGAAGGTGTTGGACGATATCAGCGCTGACTTGCAGGCCGGACGCCCTATGCACCGGCTGCTGGAAGGCGAGGTCGGCTCTGGCAAAACTGTGGTGGCTTTCGCTGCGGCCGCCATGATCGCCGACAGCGGTCGTCAGACCGCCATCATGGCCCCCACGGAGCTGTTGGCTCGGCAGCATTACGGCAACGCCATCGAGTGGCTCGAGAAGGCGGGCTTAAAGACCGTGCTGATCGCCGCCGGTCGCAATAATGAAGAATTAAAGCAGGCTTTATTTGAAGCCGGCCTTGGATCTGCTGACGTCATCATCGGCACCCATGCGCTCTTTCAAGAGCGGGTGAAGCTGAAGCGGCTGGGGCTGGTGGTCATCGACGAGCAGCAGCGTTTCGGGGTGGAGCAGCGCTCGCGGCTCATCGGCAAAGGCTCCCACCCGCACGTGTTATTGATGACCGCCACGCCCATCCCCCGCACACTGGCGCTGGCGCACTACGGCGACCTCGACTTGTCGGAACTGACGATGCGGCCGGACGTACCGCGGAACGTCATCACCCGGCTGACGCCTGAATCCAGCCGCGACAAGGTGTTCGGGTGGCTGCGGGAGCAATTGCAGAAAGGCGAACGCGGCTATCTGGTGTTCCCGGTCATTGATGAAGGTACGGCGGGCTTGCAAGCCGCCGAAGCAAAGTTTGAACCTTACCGCCGCCTTGACTTCAAGGGCATTCCGGTGGGCTTAATGCACGGACGGCAGCCGGTGGAGGAGCGCATTAAAACGATGGACGCCTTCCGCGCCGGAACCATCCGGCTGTTGATGGCCACGGCGGTGGTCGAAGTGGGCGTCGATGTGCCTGAAGCCAACATCATGGTGGTGGAAAACAGCGAACGGTTCGGGTTAGCGCAACTGCACCAGTTGCGCGGGCGGGTAGGACGAACCGGGCAGAAGGCCTATTGTGTGCTGTTGACCGGCGAAACCCCGGGCGAGCTGGGCTTCGAACGATTGAAGCGGATGGAGGCGTCATGCGACGGCTTCCAGCTTGCCGAGGACGACCTGCGGCTGCGTGGATCAGGAGAGCCTTTAGGCGCGCGGCAGAGCGGAGCGGTCAAGTTCCGGCTGGCGGACCTGGGACTAGATCTGGACTTGTTAAAGATGGCGCACAACGCGGCGGAATGGCTGTTTGAGAAGCATCCGGGGCTGGAGCCGTACCCCGAACTGCGCGAGCAGGTGAGGCGGGAATATCGCTCGCGACCCCGAACATATCTAGCTGGATGATGAGCAGGATGTGAATATTAAGGGGGGCCGAAGGTACTAGACATCTGCTGTCATTTCCCAGAAAACTGCCCCTTTCTCTTTGAAGGCGGACTTCAGTCCGCCCCCCAC
>CAZCEM010000293.1:0-3904 GCA_964497555.1 uncultured bacterium | reverse complement strand
ACTCAGCGATTAACACTTCGGTCGCCATCGGTAATGAAGGAATCGGAGAGATGCTATCAAGGGGACTAGATTCAGTCAATTCGGGGGTGGGAGGTTCTTCCGCTTTTAGCAAAGGCTTCGGTTTTTCCATTTCCGTTGGAGCAATGACTGTTTCCTGCTCTGGAATCGCTGCTGAAGCTTCCTCAACTTTTGCAGACAATGGGAACTCGGTTGATTGGTCCTTCTTTAAAACATCCCTCCCGTGTGGATTAAACAGCACATACACCGAACCGGCCACCAACGCAAACGTAATTGCCAGATAGACCCATCCCCAGATTTTCATCATCCTCTCCCCTATTTCAGCGTTAAGCTCGCCAACGCTCCTTTCACCGACCGGTCGATCCAGGCCATCTCTTCATCCGCCACGGTTCGCGCGTCGATCAGTACGCGTTCATCCTCGATGCGGGTGAACAGCGCCGGGGTGGCCAGCCGCAAGGTTCGCGCCAGCCTGCCCGCGTCCAGCCCTTCGGCGTTCAGCGCCACGCAGCGGGTAGGAATGCCCCGCGCCGGCAGCGAGCCGGATCCCATCTCCGTCAAACCGTCAATTACTTCGACCTTCAACGCGCTTCCAACTGCCGCTCCCAGCCGCCGGGCGATTCGCTGGGCGCGTCGAGCGACGACGGCCTTCGGTGCGGCAATCATGGCATAGATCGGATGGGTTTCGGGCAGTCGGTCCGGATCTAAAAACAACCGCAGCGTCCCGTTCAGCGCGGCGTGGGTGAGCTTGCCGCAGCGGAAGGCTCGCATCAGCGGATTGGTTTTCATCCGGTCAATGAGGTCTTTCCGGCCGACGATGATGCCGGACTGCGGCCCGCCCAGCATCTTGTCCCCGGAGAAGGTTACGACGTCCGCGCCGTCTTTTATCGCTTCAGGTACGGTGGGTTCATAAGCCAGCCCCCAGCGGCGGACATCGATCATTGCCCCGCTGCCGATGTCCTCCAGCACCATCAATTCGCGTTCCTTCGCCAGCCCGGCCAGTTCGGCGATGGAAACCTCTTTGTGGAAGCCTTCGATGCGGTAGTTGGAGGTGTGCACCTTCAGCAGGATGCTGGTTTCGGGGGTGACGGCGTCCTGGTAGTCGCGCAGGTGGGTTTTGTTGGTGGTGCCGACTTCGACCATTATGGTGCGGGAGCGGCGCATCACGTCGGGCACTCGGAACGCACCGCCGATTTCGACCAGTTCCCCCCGCGAAACGATGGCTTCTTTGCCTTCGCCGAAGGTGTTCAGCGCCAGCATGACCGCTGCCGAGTTGTTGTTGACCACCAGCGCGGCTTCCGCACCGGTGAGTTCGCGCAGCAGTTCTTCGTTGTGGCGGTTGCGGTCGCCGCGTTTGCCGGTGTCGCGATTGGTTGCCAGCAGGCAGTAGCGCTCGGCGGCTTCGCGGAGGGCGGCTTGGGCTGACGGCGCCAGAGGCGCTCGCCCCAGGCCGGTGTGCAGGATGACGCCCGCGCCGTTGATGACCCTAACCAGCTTATTGGCTAAGGCCTCCTCGACCAGCCGATGCGCCCGGTTGAGGATGTCCTCCGTGGAAGGCACGTCTTCGGGGCGCTGGATCCAGCCGGCAGCTATGTTGGCGCGAATCTCGTCCACCGCGCAGGTCAGGCACTTCTGCGCGAAGCCGGAGGGGTATTCCTGCATCAGCGCGGCAGCGGCTTCGTGCTGCAGCAGGGCGGTCATGGAGGGAATCAGGGCGTACAAGTTCTGGTCAGGCATAGGGGACTCGGGGAGATTAAACACAAAGCTCACAAGGAACACAAAGATTTATTGGGTTCAGGTGGTGCAGGATGTCCTCACCCGGCGCTAAGAATTATTGTTGCGGAAAATATACACTATTCGCCACACGCTAAACCTCACCAATCTTAGGGTCCTTGGTGCCCTTCGTGTTTAATTCAATTCTTTGCGGTTTCACCTCGCGCGGACCTGGCTGCAGGCGCTCCTTCCAGGGCCAGTTCCACCGGAAGCGGATGTTGCGGCAAGCCGTGCATTCGAGGCACTTGATGCAGTTCTCACTGTCGAGGTCGGTTTCCGGGTTCAAGTCCACCGGGCACAGGTCGCGGCACACATCGCAGTGGGTGCAGTCTCCATTCCGCTGCAGCGACACTAGAGAGACCTTGTTGAACAGAGCGTACAGCGCACCCAGAGGGCAGACGGTTCGGCAGAAGGGACGCTTGATGAACAGGAACAGTGTCAGGAAAAAGCCCAGAATCCACAGCTTCAGCCAATACATCGAGCTGAGGGCATCCCACGAGATGGTCGGCGCGTGAAACACCGGGCTGTCGGGATTCCACAGCCCCCAAGGGATGGCGCCGATGAGCGCCCCGCAGGGGCAAAGCTTGCTGAACCAATGTTCGTAAGTGAAGTAAGGGATGACGAACACCACTCCCACAAGCACCGCGTATTTAAGGTAGTTCAGGAACTTGGGAAGGGGGATGCGCAGCCGCCGAAAGCGATACATCACATCCTGCACCAACCCGAACGGACACAGCCAGCCGCAGGTGAACCGTCCCGAAATCAGCCCGAGCAGCCCCACGTAACCGGTGATGAAAAAGGGCCAGCGGTGTATGGCGGCGAAGTGCTGGAAGATGCCAATGGGGCAGCCCATGACGGCGGTGGGGCAGGCGTGGCAGTTCAGACCCGGGACACAGATGTTGCGAAACGGCCCCGCGCAGATGGTCTTGGTCGATATTACTGCCAAGTAACAGTTGAACAGCAACGTGCCGACACCGAACTGGGTGAATCGCCGCAGCCAGTGGATAAGCGGGCTCCGCCGGACTTTTTTGTCGTTCTTGGAATTAGCGCCGCGGCTCAAATCCTAAAGGAACTCCGAATGAAGAATGCAGAATGCAGAATGCAAAATGGAAAATGCAAAATGCAGAATGCGCCCTACTGCCTACTGAGCACTGAACACTGAGCACTACTTTCCTGAGGTCATCCGACCCCGATGCAGGCCAGTCAGAGGGTCGAGGCTTCGATGGCCATGTCCGCGTTGTCGCCGAGGATAATCCCGGCGATCAACGTGGTCAGGAACACCACTGCCAAAACCACGAACACCAGCAGCCGCTGTTTAATTTTTCTGGATGGATTTGTTTCCGTTTCCGGCATTATTTTGTTTGACTGAGGGCTGGACTGGGGCGGAGTCCTTCTCCACCTCGGCGAGAAGGGCATCGATTGCCAACTGTAAATCCTTCTCTTCCAAGTAAATATTATCCGACCGCACCACGCCCTTTTTATCGACTAAAATCAGGCGGGGCAGCACTTTGACCTTGAAATCGCGGTTGATGTTGGTGCCTTTGGCGAAATGCACCGGGTAGTCCATCTTGAACCGCTTGACTTCAGCTTGCGCTTGACCGATGGGGTCGCGCGTGTTTATCGAGATGAAGCTCACTGGCTTGTCTTGATACAGCGGGATGAGCGCTTTCAGGTGCGGAATCTCCGCACGGCATTCGGGTCAGTTGCACTTCCACAGGTGAATCACGGTGACCTTCTTGGTCAGCTCGCTAAGGGCGACACGCGTTTTCCCGTCCGGCGCAGTCAACGTCTGGTCGGGGAGCGCTTCGCCTGGCGTCAGATCCGCCAAAGCCGCCTCGGCGGCCATAAGCATGAAAACCACGATGAGAGTTGGTTTCATGGTGCCTTTTAAAAAAGATTTTCTGCTAACTTAAAACCGGCACAACAGGCATTCTGCCTATTGAGTCCCAGACAGGCATGAGTTCTTTGATGCATTCGATTAAAACGCGTCAAAGGCGCTTCTTTGTAATCCCTACGACCGCGTCTAATCATATTAAGGGGTGCGTTTAATTCTGAACATATTGCTTAACGGCACGGGCGCATCATGCCAGCGAAAGCTGGCATCCATTAGCTACAT
>CAZCEM010000292.1:0-3908 GCA_964497555.1 uncultured bacterium | reverse complement strand
AAGGGGGGTAAGTCAAATGCTGGACTTGAGATACCCCCCTTCTATTGAAGGGGGGTAAGTCAAATGCTGGACTTGAGATACCCCCCTTCTATTGAAGGGGGGCAGGGGGGTTGTTTTACTGAATAATGACTGTTTGAAAGCTAATTGGTATAACCATACATCCCGGATTTAAACCAAACGAGGAGAAGTACATGAATAAACCACAACCAGCTTACCCCAACGCCTACATTCCTTACGGCGCGTGGGGCGGCAGTTGGTTCCCGGCTTGGCACACCAGCGCTCTGGCGGAAGTCGATATCGCCCGCTTCGCCGCCGAAGCCCTGCCTTACGTGCTGGGCAAACGGAACATTTCCGTTGAACAGCTTGAATACCTGATCAGCGGTTCGACCATCCCCTGGCTTTACAAATTCTGGAACTCGCCCTACCTGTCGCACAGCTTCGGCCGCCGTCTGCCCGGCTTCCATCTGGAGCAGGCTTGTGCGACCAGCTTACAGGTCGTCGTCAAAGCTGCCGCTCATCTGCAGGGCGGCTCGCACGACGTGATCGGTATGTTGACCTTCGATAAGACCAGCAACTCCCCCGCGGGCGTGTTCCCCAACCAAGGCACCTATCGTCGCACCGAAGTTATCAGCGACATCTGGGACAACTTCGGCTACGACCCCTCCACCGGTCAGTCCGGCTTCAAACAAGCGACCGGCGAGACCTCGATGATCGCCTGCGCCGGTCGGGTGGCGCGCAAATACAAGCTGGACTTCAAGGAAGTCGCGGAGCTGTCGTTCTACCGCTATCAGCAGTATTTCCAAGCCAAGGACTCCGGCTTCCTCGCCAAGTTCCTCTATCCGATGCAGATTCTCGACGTGCGCGGGCAGGTTCTGGGCAAGGTCGATGACGACTACGGCGTCCGCCGCTACACCAGCCTTGATCAGATGCTCGGCGAGCGGCAGCTCGACACCTGCGTCGCCGCTGGCGGCCAGACTCATGCCTCCGACGGAATGATGACCATGCTGATGACCACGAAAGAGAAAGCGCGGGAACTGAGCGCTGAACCCAACATTGAAATCCAGCTTATCGGCTCTCAAGAATACCGCACCCAAGCCGGCTTTATGTCGGACTCACCCGTCTTCGCGACGAAAAAGCTGCTGGAGCGCACCGGGCTGACCCTGGACGACATGACCGCGGTCTATGACCACAATCCCTTCGCGGTCAACGACGCGGTGTTCGCGAAGGTGATGGAATACGACTGGAAAAAGATGAACAGCACTGGCTGCCCCATGATCTACGGTCACCCGCAAGGCCCAACGCTGATGCGCGTCCTCGCCGAAGCGCTGGAATGGGCCGTCACCAAAGGCGGCGGCTATGTTCTGATCTTCGGCTGCGCCGCGGGCGACGTGGCTATTTCTGCGATCTTCAAGGTTTCCGACATGAGAGGAGGGCGTTAAATGAAAGTGATGAGACAACCTACCCTTGACACCCTTGGTCTGGGATCGGTTCTGGATATGTTCCGAAACGGCCGTCAGCCCGCGAGTTTAACCGACCTCGTGGATCGCGTCTTCGGCCCGCCATCCGCTCGAGGCGCGCTGGTCATCTCCGGCGGCAACGGCATCGTCGGCTCCGGCAAAGCCATGCAATTAGGCTCACGGCTGCTGGAGTTCGGCGTTCCGATAGTTACCCTCGACCTGCCCGATGCCCCCGACGGACTCGGCCAGCAGTTCGCCGGACTGAAGGACTCCTTCGGCCTCCAACAGGCGAACGCCATCATGTCGAACATCGTCCGCTTCAGCTACGACGGTAAAAACTTGCCGAGGGGGTTGAAGAGCTTCAATCCCCGCTTTGTCCTGGAAGCGATTCCCGAAATCCTGCCGCTGAAGCTGGCGCACTACGCGCTGCTGCGCGAAAACTTCCCAGGCGTGGAGATCCGCTCGGTGACTTCAGGTTTCCCCAGCCGTGAACTGGGCGTCGGTGTGTTGCACCCGTCCTTCCCGCATCAGATCAACAAGGTCTGGGAGGTCGTGGAAGACAAGCCCTCGCCGATAACGCAAATGTTTCTGGCGATGGGGCTGATCCCCATTCCGGTAGGGGATTACTGGTCGTTCATCCTCGACGTGCTGTTCTGCGGCATCACGCTGGCAGCCATCCGCTATCACCAAGCCACCAACATGCCTTACTGGAAGCTGGACAAGTTCGTCCGGCGGCTGGTGGGACCGAATCCCGTGCGCGCCCATGACGCCATCGGCCCCGGCGCCAGCTTCCTGACCTGGTCCTGCCTGAGCCATCTTGCCAAGACCTATGGCGCGATCTTCGAACCTGCCGCCGAGCTGGTGCGCCGTAAAAACAGCGGCGAGAGTTGGTATTCCAGCAACCGCCCGACCGTCGATTGGGATCTGTCCGACGAAGCCGGCTTCGAAGCCCGGCTTCTGGGACCTATCTTCCAGATGACCAGCCTGTTGCTTCAGGAAAAACGAGCCCATTTAACGCATATGAACGCCATCGGTGAGTTATGCGCTCAGTTCTCGAAAGGCGTGTTAGCGATGGCGCGCAGGCTGGGCGCAGAGAAGGTCATCCACACGGTGGAAGCCTACCACAAGCTGCATCCGGAAGCGGGCGTGAGCTGCTGGTATCCGCAGGCGTTCGCGGTAATGGACACGCCCGAATGGACGCAGTTGTACGTCAACGCCGAGCACGACGGCAAGGTCGGCGTCATCACCATCAGCCGTGAAGCCCTGAATTGGGACGTCATCCACGAATTCAACCGCGCCATCGACTGGCTGAAAGCCGAAGGTCTCGACCGCGTGATCGTCTCCGGCGACTTCCATCTCTCGACCCAACTGGTCGGCGCGGACACCACCGAGTTCTATCCAGCGCTGGAGGACGAAGCCGTCGGCTTCAAGGTCTCGCAGCAATGGTCGCAGGCGGTGCGGCGGCTGCACGACGAATTCGCCGTGTCGGTGGGATTCATCAACGGCAAGCGCTGCCTCGGCGGAATGCTGGAACTCATGCTGCACTGCCACTATCTAGTGGCGCTGGACGGGACGCAACTGGGCTTCCCAGAGGTCACGCTGCCGGTAGTGCCGGGCATGGAAGGCTGCCACTGGGCGCTGCGCAAGTCCCCGGCGGCTGACTGGACGAAGGTGTTCAACCTGCTGTTGACGGGCAAGTCCGCGCGCGCCAAGGACGCGGTGGGCTGGCTGGTGGATTACGCCGGCAGCTTGGACGATGGTCTGGCGAAGGCTTGGGCGATTGCGTCAGGCGGCGATCACGGGCTGAGGCGGCGACCAGTGGCTGAAGGCGCGCTGAATCTGCCTTCCGACACCGGTGTGCCCGATTCCGGCATTCCCAGTATGGAGATCGCTCGAAAAGCCATCCTGGACTGCGCCCGCGCTGCTTGCAGCACTACATTGGCGCAAGCGTTGGACGTGCAGGCTAAGCACTCGGCGGGATTCATGCTCAGCAAAGCCTGCCAGAAGGGCGTGGTCGGCACCACGGCGGCGAAGACGCTCAAAGTTTGAAAGTTTGAAAGTTCAAAAGTTTGAAAGTTAGGAGATTCGTTCGGGAGGGCGGACTTATAGTCCGCCCTCTTTGCTTGAGAGGATATGCAAAAAAATCGTCACCCTGTCACAGAAATGGCGTAACTAAAGGTATAATAAGGAGATAAGGCGTGACGGAATGGTGACGGAAATGATGAATTAAGAATTAAGAATTAAGAATGCGCCAAAGGCGCATCATTCCCGCGAAAGCAGGAAATGCCAACTGCTGTCATTTCCCAGATAATAGCGCCTACGACGCGTAGGTCGGGCCTCCGAGCCCGACCGCCAATCTGCCGCAAGCCTAGCCTGACCGCCAGTGTGCCGCAGGTCGTCCACAACCTACGGCTGAGGCGATTTTCATCCTTCGTGGTGGGGAAGCCACCA
>CAZCEM010000291.1:0-3915 GCA_964497555.1 uncultured bacterium | reverse complement strand
GGTGGGGAAGCCACCATGACAATTCCCGCGAAAGCGGGAATCCAGATTGAGAGTTACCCCAACCGTCAATTCCGAGAATGCGGGAATCTCCAACCGCTGTCATTCCCAAGAATGCTGGTAACTCCAACCGCTGTCATTTCCCAGAAAATAGCTCCCTCCAGCCGCGTAGGTCGGGCCTCCGAGCCCGACCACCAGTGTGCCGCAGGGCGTCCACAACCTACGGCTGAGGCGATTTTCATCTTCCGTGGTGGGGAAGCCACCATGACAATTCCCGCGAAAGCGGGAATCCAGAATGTAGCTAATGGATGCCAGCTTTCGCTGGCATGATGCGCCCGTGCCGTTAAGCACTATGTTCAGAACTAAATGCACCCCTTAATAAAAGGTCGGGCTCACGCCTTACGCCTCCTATTCTTCTTCCTCTTCCTTTTCGGCGGCCATCAAGTCTTTCAGGGTCAAGCCTTCCTTGCCTTTCTTCTCGCCGCCCTTGGCGGGGGTCCTGTCGGGGCGGCCGGTAGTGGGCGCCATGACAGTGGCGACCGCCATCTTGGGGCTGTGCAGGAATTTGAAGTTTGGGAAGTCAAGATGTTCAATTAGAGCTGATTCGCTGACGTCCAGACCGGAGACATCGACGTCAATATCCCGCTCGATATGCTTGGGCAGGCATTCAACGTCGAGTTCAGCGCGGTTCTGCTGCAACACGCCGCCGCCGGTCTTGACGCCGACCGGAATGCCGGTCAGATGAACCGCCACCTTGACCTTAACCTTCTGACCCCGTTTGATGCCCATCAGATCGACATGTACGATTCTCTCGGTGATGGGATCGCGCTGGATATCGCGCACAACGCATTCTTGAGGAGCGCAGCCTTCCACTTCGAGCATAATAAGGTTCGGCTTGGAGCGCATCAAGTTGCGAAAGTCAGTGCCGTTCAGCGTCAAGGCAAGGTTTTTTTCACGCCCAAAATAATACACCGCGGGAATGCTGTCCCTCCTACGGAGCTGACGAGCCGCACCCTTGCCGCGGGTGTTGCGCACGATGGCGCTTAAGTTATGTTCTTCCATTTTCTAATCCTGAAGCGCTCGCGTGGAGCGATTTTTCTTTGAAAAGAGACTTAGCCGTCCAGGGATCGATGGACGAAAGGGACGGTATGCACGCGATGGACAAGGTGGACGAAGTGGACGGCAGATGTTTTCATCGTTTGTTGCGCGGGGCGCGGCACGACGAATCAAATGAACAGCACGCTGAGCGACTCGCCGTAATGGATGCGGCGGATGGCTTCTCCGAACACCTCCGCCACTGAAATCACCGTGAACATACCTGAATCCACCGCCTTCTGGTGCAACGGCACCGTGTCGGAAACTACGAACTCCTCAAATGCCACCTTGCTGAGATTTGCAATGGCGTCGCCGGACAGGATGGGATGGGTGCAGGCGATGTGTATCTTCTCGCAGCCGTTTTTGCGGAGCTTTTCGATGCACTTGCAGATGGTTCCGGCGGTATCGACCATGTCATCGACGATGAGTATATCCTTGCCCTTGACTTCGCCGATGAGGTGCATGACCTCCGCGACGTTGTGCCCCTGCCGGCGCTTGTCGATGAATGCCAGCCCGCCGCCCAGCCGCTGGGCGTAGGCTCGCGCCAGCGGGATCCCGCCGACATCGGGGCTGACCACCACCAGCTTATCGCCGCCGAGGGAGCGGAAGTGCTTGGTGAAGATATACGACGAATACAGGTGATCGACGGGGACGTCGAAGAATCCCTGTATCTGGGCGGTGTGCAGATCCATCGTTAAGATGCGCTCGGCGCAGGCTGCCTGCAGCAACTTGGCGATGAGGCTGGCGGTGATGGCTACCCGCGGCTGGTCCTTGCGGTCCTGCCGGGCGTAGCCGAAGTACGGTATCACCGCGGTTATCCGCGCCGCGGATGACCGGCGCGCCGCGTCGATCATGATGAGAAGTTCCAGCAGATGGTCGCCGGGAGGATGGGTTGGCTGCAACAGAAAAACGTCCTTACCGCGGATGTTCTCCTGATACTTGACCCAATACTCCCCGTCCGAGAAACGCCGGCGCTCCATCTGACCGATTTCGATACCCAGGTAACGGGCGATTTTCGCCGCCAGTTCCGGGTGTGCTGAGCCGCTGAATAATTTCATGTCCGACCAGGGAACCACTTTTAATCCGCTGAAGGCCTATCCCTATCTAACCACTACGCCGTCTCCGAACAACCGGAGACTATCCGGTTGGTTCCCGCGGCGGCGGTGTATGTCGTCTGTACCGTCAGAGTGTCTCTGACGCGCTGGACTGAAGGTCTCCCAGCGCCGTCGTCGCTGGGGCGGAAGGATTCGAACCTCCGAATGCGGGGACCAAAACCCCGTGCCTTGCCGCTTGGCTACGCCCCAGTCCAGACCTGTTAGTCTTCCAGGGCCGAGATGCCGCTGTCCTTGAGCCTGTCGTACTCGGACAGAATCATGTTTTCCATCACCTGACGAAAGTCATTATTGATGGGGTGGGCGATGTCTTTATAGGTCCCGTCCACCATCTTGCGGGAAGGCATGCAGACGAAAAGACCGCTCTTCCCTTGGATGACCTTAAGCCCGCGGATAACAAAGACGTCGTCGAAGGTGATGTTCACGAAAGCCTTCAACTTGTCCTCGTTGCGTACGTTGATGTTGATCTCAGTGATCTTCATCGCGCCTCCTTCTGTTGCGTCCAACCGGGTACTGATTAAAAAGGACGACAAACAAAGCTTAGCCACGATTGCCGCGCCCCGCGCTTATCAACCGCAGGCAACCCCAGTTGTTGAACTCGGATTGCAGCCTCGCCGTCAAAGACGCCGTATAACGCGGATCCGCTGCCGGAAAGCCCCGCGAAGAGCGCTCCCGCCTGCAGCAGCCATTGCCGCGCTTCGGCCAATTCAGGATAAGTCTTAAAGACAGGTTTTTCAAAGTCATTACCCATCTCTAAGAAGGGAATACCACCTTCGTATTGCAAAAAGTTACGATTAATAAGTATAATATCGATTTCTGTGAATGTCAAGAATTCCTCCACTGTTTGGTAAGCCCAAGCTGTGGAAATCTCATAACCGGGAAATATTATTACGATTGTTAAATCCGGACTTAAACCCTTCACCGGCGTCAAACGCTCGCCACGACCTTCAGCTAAGGCTGCTGCGCTGCAGTTTGTCTTTGGACGATTCATCGAGGCATGTATAAAGAAGGGAACGTCAGAGCCTAATTCGGCCGCTGCGGCCAGCAGTATTTCAGTCAGAGATTCAGAGGCTCGTGGATCTGAATTCGTTCCCCATATCAACGGCAGTTCGGCTTCGTATAACCGCGCCATCCCTCTCATCACTGCGGCAGCGTCGCTGCTGCCGCCACCCAATCCCGCGCCGATGGGGATGTTCTTATTCAGCTCGATTCGAACGCCGAACTCCTCGCCGAAGCATTGCTGAAACGCACGCGCGGCGCGGATGCAGAGGTTATCCGCCGGTTCGGAGGTCAGTTCGGGGCCGACGTACTCGACTTCTTTCGCCCGCGGCGTCAACGCCAGCAGGTCGCACAGCGAAATGCGCTGGAGAATGGTGGTGACGTCGTGGTAGCCGTCTGTCCTTCGTCTCCACACCCGCAGACCGAGGTTGATTTTGGCGTAGGCGTAGGTTTTAAGCGTTCGTTGGTTTATCGCATTGGTCAAGGATGGAGGTTCCCTTAAAAATAGTGCCTGACGTCGTGGAGGGCGGATATTAAAGGTCTGTCCAATAACGCCAAAATGCGCTGAAGGCGCATCGTTCCAGCGAAAACTGGAATCCAGAATGATTTAAAGACTGGATCCCCGCTTTCGCGGGAATTGTCATGGTGGCTTCCCCGCCACGGAATATGAAAATAGCCGCTGTCCACCCCGTCCACCCCGTCCATCCCCTTC
>CAZCEM010000290.1:0-3918 GCA_964497555.1 uncultured bacterium | reverse complement strand
TTGCTGCTGTTTTTTGGTTTAAACTCCTCCTCGCTGTCATTTCCCAGAAAATAGCCCCCTTTTACCGCGTAGGTCGGGCCTCTGAGCCCGACCGCCAATCTGCCGCAGCCTAGCCTGATCGCCAGTGTGCCGCAGGGTGTCCGCACCCTGCGGCACACTGGTGGTCGGGCTCGGAGGCCCGACCTACGCGCTTTGAAGGGGCTATTTTCTGGGAAATGACAGCATGAAACATCAGTAAAATGAAGACCCTCAATTCGTAATTTGTAATTCACAATTATCTCCTCACTTCGGCATGAATCGTCTGCGTGCCGCCGCGATTCCGGTAACTGTCCCACACCTGCACCACCAGCGGATACGGTCCTTCCGGAAACAGCCTTACCTGCCAGCGATAGCGATAAGTCCCGGACGCTGAATCCACCAGCTCGCCTGTGAAATCGTGCCCGCCTACGTAAAACACCAGCCTCCAGATGTTCTGGTCATCATGCGCCCGAACCAGCAAGTCGAAATCGGTGGTCAACGTAGTGTCCTGCGTCGGCGCCAGCCAGACCACTGTCGGTGGGATGGAATCCGCAACCACCGCGTCGTCGCCGTCGGGACCCGCGGGGCCTTGGCAGCCGGCTGTCATCAGCGACATGCTCGCTGCCGCCAATCCGGCGAAGATGATGACCCAAAGCCGATTGCTGACTGTCATGGAGCCGCCTCAGTGGCTCGATAAAAGACTTCGCACTCCATTAGAAGGTTGTTTTTTCGCGCGTAGCGGTTGCGCAGGGTGTAGTAGCCGGTGTCGTCGCCGCAGCCGGAGCGTCCCCAGTAAGGCACGCCCTTATCTGAGCCAAGACGGATGGTGTCAGGCTCGCCGGTGTCCTTTAATGAAATCATGAGAAAGAAATCATCAGTCAGCCGCAGTCCCGGGTCGCCGAACTCGACGGTGCACCAATGAAATTCATCCGACAATTCATAGGCGTACATATCCTCGCGCGCGGTTTTCCGGTTGGGCAGCTCATCGCCCATCCATATTTCCACTGCCACGGTGTCGGTGTCGCCAATTGCTCCCGCAAGAATCAGCGAACACCGGCGCAGAAAACAGTCGCGGGCGATGGAAAACCGCGTCCAGTAAGACGTGGAATGAGCCGAGTCCGGCAGCCGCCAGCCGATGACGGAATCGACCTCCAACGCATAGTAGCTCAGATGCACTACCGTATCCCGCAGAGATGATGACATCCCCACCTTGACCGGTATTTCGGGGGTGTCCGCCTCGTTGCCCGCAGTGTCGTAAGCCCGCGCCGATAAAAAATGCCAGCCCGGCTCCAAAACCGATAGGTCGAGCCGCGCGCTGTAGGGAGATGACGTGAAGGACAACAGCCTGTTTTGGTACAGGGAGGAACCGTCCACCAGCAGCAGAACCTCCCGGATGGCAACATTGTCCACCGCGGAAGCTGTCACCACCGCTTCGTCCCACAGCTCCGACAGCGGCCACGGTTCGCTGAGCACCACGGTCGGCGGGCTGACGTCCACGCCTTCCACGTCTTTGCCCGATGGTCCGACCGGTCCCTGGCAGCCGGTTATCAATCCCGCGAGAGCAGCCAGCGGCATCAGCTCCCCCAGCCAATACCGCGCGGTTGGCAGCATATTCATAGCGCTCACCAGCCCTCCTCCGGCGTAAAACAGCCCAGAGAATCGACTACCACCTGTATCAATGGATTAGGATAGACCAGAGGTCCCTTCGTGAAAACGCCCCAGACGCTGTCCTTAAGCGCCAGACTGTGGCCGTTGCGCCACCGACCGTCGTCGGTCAGGATCGACAAGGTGTCCCCCGGATTGTCCGGCGCCAGCGTACCCAACACAAAGAACTCCGGTGGAACGCGGAAAATGCCCCGGAGGGGCAGCTGCGCCCAGCCGGTGGATTCAGGCGGTTCAATCCGCAGTCCGGTGTTGCTGTTGAAGATTACCTCCCACAACAGCTCTCCCGGCGCTCCATGGTCGGAGGCGCGTATCTCAAAGCGCAGATTCGCTCCTTGCCAGCCCAGACTCCGCAGCGCTTTAATCCATACTTTGCGGAGTATTCCCGCGCGGTTCATGGTGACTCGCACGCCAAAGCCTTCGTAGGGGTGGTCATCAGCGGGAAGTTTCCAGGCAAGACTGCCTTCGCTGGTGAGGTCGAAGAAGCTGAGGGTGTCGCGTAGGGTGGTGTCAGCCGAGGGATCTTGCAGGTAAAACAGCGTCCGTTCTGAATAACCTGTTCGACCGGCGCAGTCCCACGCCATCGCTTGGATGAAATGGGATCCCTGGCTGAGTGCGGAAGCGTCCCACCACAGTTGATAAGGAGGTTGGACCGCTGTCATTCCTGGCAGAGGATTGGAGCGGCCGTCGAGCAGGAAGCCCACGCTGTCGATGTTTATGGCGTTGTAAACTAAGGCTTCCAGCCAGACGCGATTAAACACCGAGACCCGCGCTGACGGGAGGACCAGTTCCACGGTCGGCGGATAAACGTCTTCACCCAGCAGGTTGCGCCCAGGCTGCCCCGGATCCCCTTCGCAGCCCGCCAGCAACGCCCAAATAACGACGGCAGCCGTTGAAATGAGAATTAGTTTTCGATTGTGAGCGGCGGCGCTCATCGGTTGTGATGGAAGATCATTTGACATAGATCCCGAACCGCGACGTCCAAACCCACTAACAATGCCCTTTGGATAAGAGCGTCGCCCACATAGAACTCTGAGGCCGAAGGCAGCGCCGCGAGGTAGCCGATGTTGCGATAGTTTAATCCGTTGAGATAAGCTGACACAAGCCCGAATTTACCAGCGGCAATCGAGGCGTTTTCCAGTTCGCTGAGGGCGTTTTCAGCTTCTTCGTCGGTTGCGGACTGACTGAACTTCAGGCAGTCCAATACTACGCCGGTGAGATTGGCCCGGGCAGCGGCTTTGACATTCTGCAGTTCTGGCTCGAGCAGCGCCGAGACCGGCACGCCCGCTGAGTTGTAAGCAGCCGCGGTGGAGGATAGCTGTTCAGGCTGCACCGCCGCTGGCAGCGGCTGCGCCGGTCGAACGCCGTCCCAGTTGGATTCCACCAGGATGACGCCGTTGGGGCTGAGTTGAGCGATTTTGTCGGCAATCCCCGCTAGCGCAGGAACAATTAGCAGCAAATCAGCCTGGGTGGCTTCACGGATTCGGCGAATATCCCTTTCGGTCACCAGACCGCCATCGGGATTCCAACCGGCCAGGATTAATTCAGCGCCAGCCATCTCGGACATGGCCGCAAGCAAAGCTGGATCGGGCTCGCCGCGGTTGGCGTTCAAGCGCAGTTTTAAGGCGGGATTCAGGTAAATTCCCAGCCGCATAGTGCTTCCTTTAAGGTGTTTATTGCTCAGGGACGGCGTCATCGCCTTCTATTTGACGCAAGCGCTATCTGGCGAAGAGGGAGTTGAGAATCTTTATTGTCCGGCGGAGCTGGTTGATAATGCGCCCGCGCCTCGATTGAAAACGGCGAAACCAACGCAGGAGTGTCCCGCATGACTCCTATGGTTTATCTAAATAAGATATATATTAAAGCGGGCAAGCGCATCAATATTCCGCTTAAAATGGACTTATCAAGGAATTTTGACGCGGGGAGTTTGAACTTGCGGTTTCAACCAAAGAGCAGCCTTTCATAAACCATGCCATCAGAGGCAGTACGACAGGCTTCAGCCTCTCGGGGCTGACGTAAAGAGGTTGTCTGATAATTTAAAAAGCGACACACAATGAACTTCTCTGCTGTCATTCCCGCAATGAACCTCTCTGCTGTCATTTCCCAGAAAACAGCCCCTTGACCGCGTAGGTCGGGCGTCTCGCCCGACTTTTCCCCCCTGCTGGCAGGGGGGAAAAACAAAGGGGGGGTATTTTCAGGTTCCGTGGTGGGGAAGCCACCATGACAATTCCCGCGAAA
>CAZCEM010000289.1:0-3926 GCA_964497555.1 uncultured bacterium | reverse complement strand
GTTTTTAACGTTCTCCACAAGGCTTGCTGATGAATACCGCCGCCTCCTGTTTCCAAGGCATCGACTGGCTGGTGCTGGGGCTGTATTTCGTCCTCCTCGTCGTAACCGGCATCCTGTTCACCCGCCGCCAGAGTAACACCGACGACTATTTTCGAGCTTCTGGAACAGTGCCGATGTTCGCCGCCGCGGTGTCCTTTCTGGCGACGGCTCTCTCCGCAGCGACCTTCATCGGCGGACCCCAGCAATCCTACGCCGGCGACCTGACCTACCTGTCCTCCAACATCGGCTCGATTCTGGCAATCGTCGTGGTGGCGGTGTTCTTCGTGCCGGCGTTCTACCGCAACCGCGTCGCCACCGTATATGGACTGCTTCGACGGCGATTCGGGGCACATTCTTCATTGGCAGCGTCAATTGCGTTTCTGCTCGGACGCACGTTCGCCAGCGGGGCACGCATCTACATCGCCGCGCTAGCAGCGTCTCTGATTATGTTCGGCGACTTGAAGGTTGAGCATCAGCTTATATCAATCGCCGCGTTGTCAGCGGTCGGAATCCTATATACCTATTCCGGCGGCATCCGCACCGTGATCCTGACCGACATCATCCAGACGGTGGTGTTCACGGGCGCGGCGGTGGCGGTGTTGTTCATGTTGCTGCACCACATTCCCATCGGCTTGCCGGAGATAGTCGGAGCCCTGCGACATCCGGGCGAGGGGCTGTCGTCCAAGCTGACGCTGCTGCCGTTGGGATTCAAGGGCTTCGGCCCGGACCAGACCTTCACGCTGCTGTCGGCGGTGTTCGGCTTTACGCTGCTGACGCTGGGCTCCTACGGCACCGACCAGGACATGGCGCAGCGGCTGCTGACGTGCAAGAATTCGCTCAAGGGCAGCGCGTCGGCGGTGTGGGGGATCATCATCGGGCTGCCGGTGACGACGCTGTTCATGGTCATCGGACTGCTGTTGTTCATCTTCTACAACCGCCCCGACCTGATGGGCGCGGCGGCGCCAGGCTATGCGCCGGAGGGCAGCCGGAAGATCTTCCTGACCTACATCCTGCAGGAGACTCCCGCCGGCGTCACCGGGCTGATGATGGCGGGACTGTTTGCGGCGGGCTTGTCCAGCCTCAACTCGGCTATCAACGCTATGTCTTCGTCGTTCGTGAACGACCTCTACCGGCATTTCCACCCTGACCGTGATGAATCCCACTATCTGCGTGTGGGGCGTGGCGGGGTGGCGATTATCGGCGTGGTGCTGGGATTGTTCGCGGTGTTCAGCGTCTATTGGCAGGAGGCGCGCCCCGAGACCACGCTGATTAACTTCGCGCTGCAGGTGATGGTGTTCGCATATTCGGGGCTGGTGGCAGTGTTCCTGACGGCGCTGTTCACGCGACGGGGCAGCAACGCTTCCGTGATTGCGTCGCTGGCGACGGGTTTCGCCGCGGTGGTGGTGATGCAGGCTTGGCTGGCGGATGTAATCGCCTTCCCCTGGCAGATGTTCCTGGCGACGGCCGCGGCGTTCGGGGTGTGTGTGATGGGGAAGACGAAACCCCTGAAGCGGGAGGATGTTTCAACGTCCAAAGCCAACATCCGCTGACCATGCTGACTTGCAACACATTATTTCTCGGCGACAACCTCGACGTGCTGCATCGGTGGTTCGCGGACGGCTCGGTGGATCTCATCTACCTCGACCCGCCGTTCAACTCGCGGCGCTCATATAGTCTTTTGAACGGCGGGAAGTTAAATGGCAATAAGCCTGCTCCGGCCGCGGTATTTGATGATTCGTGGAACTGGGATGAAGAACGCGGTCGGCGGTTTGAGGCGCTGGTGGAGGGCGGTGAGCTGCCCGCGAGGGTGCGGGATTCGCTGGGGTTCTTTCGGGCGGCGCTGGGAGAGGTTGATTTGCTGGCATATTTGACGATGATGGCGCCGCGGCTGGTGGAGCTGCGCCGGGTGCTGGCGCCGACCGGCTCCCTGTACCTGCACTGCGACCAGTCGGCGTCGCATTACCTGAAGATTCTAATGGACGCGGTGTTCGGGCGGGATAATTTTCTCAACAACGTGGTGTGGTGCTACGGGCTGGGCGGCAGCTCGCCGCGCCGATGGCCTCGCAAGCACGACGACCTGCTGTGGTATTCGCGCGAACCGGGGCGGCACAGCTTCGCGCCGGCGATGATACCCGCCGCGTCGCAGCGGATGAAGGGCCAGCACAAGAAGACGCCCGACTACTGGCTCATCCCCAGCATCAACAACATGGCGCGGGAGCGGCTGGGCTATCCGACTCAGAAGCCGCTGACGCTGTTGGAGCGGATTGTAGCGTCGTCGTCGCGGGAGGGGGAGCTGGTGCTGGATCCGTTCTGCGGCAGCGGGACGACGCTGGCGGCAGCTGAGCAGCTGGGGCGGCGGTGGGTGGGAATCGATTCGTCGAGGCTGGCCGTAGAAATGGCTAGAAAGCGCCTCGAGGCGGAAGGCGCGGAGGTGGTTGTGGAAGAGTATAAATGAGCGCAAAAACGAGGGCGGCGTCCAAGGGAGGATTTCTCATGTTCGGATTCAAGCTGGCAGGGTGGTTGATGGCGGCAGCGGCGCTGCTAATGGCGGTGGAAGTGGCTTGGACACATTGGCCGCGGGATCCGAGTGAAGCCCTTCGCCTACCGGATATCCCGCATGGATATTCCTTAACGACCGACAGTCTTGGCGGCGTATTCGTAGTTGGCACTGAATGGTATTATAGCCGCACTTATTGCACCTACTTAGGGTCTGCTGAAAAACTCTTCTTTAGATTAAACTCTCTGCTCAAAACTGCCCCTCCGCTGTCATTTCCCAGAAAATAGGTTCTCCGCGTAGGTCAACCGTCTCGGTTGACAAGCGAGACGCTTGTCCTACGCGACCTATTTTCATGTTCCGTGGTGGGGAAGCCACCATGACAATTCCCGCGAAAGCGGGAATACAAATTGAGAGTTTAATTTGCCTAATGACAAGCAGTTACAAATATCATTCTGGATGCCAGCTTCCGCTGGTATGATGCTCCTTCGGCGCTCAGGATTAGGCTGATCTGCTTTTAAAATCTGCTTAATCCGCTTCATCCGCTGTGAATAAACACATAAAGTTACCATGACGGAATCCCATACCCACCGCCCCATTCGGACGCTGCTGCCCGGCGTGGCCAACCGCATCGCCGCGGGCGAAGTCGTCGAGCGACCGGCGGCGGTGGTTAAAGAGCTGTTCGAGAACGCCCTCGACGCTGGAGCGACCGCCGTCACGCTGGCAGTGCAGGACGCTGGGCGCACCCTCATTAAGGTCGTCGATGACGGCGGCGGCATGTCCTGCGACGACCTGCTGCTGTCGGTCCAGCGCTACGCCACCAGCAAGCTGAGCCGCTTCGAGGACCTCGACGAACTCGACACCTTCGGCTTCCGCGGGGAAGCGCTGCCGTCCATCGCCGCTGTGTCGCGACTGGAACTAATCAGCCGCACCGCGGATTCCGACGTTGGCACGCGGCTGAAGCTCGCGGACGGCGAGGTCGAGGTCTGCGAGCCAGCGTCAGCGCCGACCGGCACGTCCATCAGCGTCAGCCATCTGTTCTATAACGTTCCCGCGCGGCGGAAATTCCTGCGCAGCGACGCCACCGAGTTCAAGTGGATAGCGACGACGTTCCGCTGCTTTGCGCTGGCCTTCCCGGAGGTAGCCTTCCAGTTCTACCGCGGCTCTGAGCTGCTGTACGACCTGCCCGCCGGGGACGCTCGCGGGCGGCTGGCAGGGCTGTTCGGGGACGACGTGGCAGAGGAGCTGATAGCATTCGTGCACGACGGCGCGTGGATGCGCGCACGGGGATTCATCTCGCCACCGTCGCTGTTGCAGCGTAATAAGGACTCACAGTTCTTGTTCGTCAACCGGCGGTCCATCACCCATCTGGGCTTGACGCATACGATATACA
>CAZCEM010000288.1:0-3929 GCA_964497555.1 uncultured bacterium | reverse complement strand
TTCATCCTTCGTGGTGGGGAAGCCACCATGACAATTCCCGCGAAAGCGGGAATCCCGTAAGTTACATAAACTCAAGATGTTCTCTGGATTCCTGCTTTCGCAGGAATGATGCGTTTCGGAGCATTTTATCCTCAATTTGCAATTATCGGACAGACTCCATACTACCTTCGCTCCACTGCATTAAAACGCGCGAATTTTCCAGCGTTCGCGGCAGAATCGCATCAGATTAAATAATATTCTGCCCAGCACTTTTTGAAATCAATTGGATTTTGCTGTTTGACAGGTTTAATTTACTTTTTCAAGGGCAAATGGTGAGGCTGAGGTGCATCGGGTCGGCATAGACAATTACGGTTTGTACCCTCTAGCGCTGTCGCCTCTGGAAACCCTCGAATGGGCTTCTCAGCACGGGGCGAGCGGTGTAGCATTCTCTGGTTTGAGCGCCGGGGACCTGCGCCTCATTAATCAAGACTACCTGCGCGAATTGCGAACCCGCGCCGAGGAATTGGGCTTGTACGTCGAATGGGGCGGCGGTCAGCACATTCCCCGCGACCTGAGTTCCTGGTCTGCCAAGGACATCTTTTCCGTGAACCAGCGCGCGGCTGCGGAAGCGGAAACGCTGGGAACGAGGATTGTCCGCTCCTGCTCCGGCGGTCTGATGCGCTGGCAGCCATCCAGCCCTCCGACCGAGATGCTTCTCGCCGAAACCGCCGCCAGCCTGCTGAAGCAGCGGGAGATGCTCCGCGGCCACGGCGTCATCCTCGCCCTTGAAACCCATTTTGAGTTCACGACTCACGAGCTGGTTCGGCTGTTTGAGATGTGCGAAGCTGAGCCGCAGGATTGGCTGGGGATCTGCCTGGATACTATGAACCTGCTGATAATGCTGGAAGATCCGCTCGCCGCGACCCGCCGCGTATTGCCGTGGGTGGTTTCCACCCACATTAAGGACGGCGCCATCATCCTTGACGAGGAAGGCTTCCGCGTCTTCACCACTCCCATCGGCAAAGGCTCGGTCAATCTCGAGTCCATCCTCGGAATCCTGCACTCCGTTAATCGCCCTCTCAATCTGAACGTGGAAGCCCACGGCGGGGATTTTTTAATCCCCGTCTTTTCGCCTCTATTCCTCAGCAGATTTCCCGATATCAGCGCCGGGGAGTTGGCGCGTCTGGTTGAGCGAGCGATGGCGGGATTAAAGTCCTTCAACCAGGGTGAAATCTTCATCCAGCCCCGCGAAGAGTGGGGGCAGGTATGTGAGAAGCGCCTGGCGCAGGATCTTGAGGCCTTTAACGAGATAGCCCGCGCGTCCCGCGCCCACCTAAACCAACAATGATTATTCCTTTGAAAATAGCCGCTGTCCACCTTGTCCACCCCGTCCATCCCCTGCAGTCGGGCTGGAAGCCCGACCTACGCATACAGATCGCTATTTTCAAGGGAACCGAATCAATGACTCGCATAACTCCCTACGCTTGGAATGACACGCTTTAATTTCGGATCCTCTTCGTCCAGCGATGACCTGCGTGAATTAGCGGCAAAACTCGGATTGGAGCTGCCTTGGAGTGAGAATCTGAGCCTCCTCTTCCAGCCCGTTTCTATTTCCGGATTCAATGCCCCCAATCGTCTGGCAGTTCAGCCTATGGAAGGCTGCGACGCCAATACCGACGGTTCTCCCGGTGATTTGACCGTCCGCCGTTATCTGCGATATGCAGCCGGTGGCAGCGGCGTCATCTGGTTCGAAGCCGTCAGCGTGACGCCGGAAGGACGCTCCAATCCCCATCAATTGATGCTCACGCCTAAAAATGCCGACAACTTCAAGATTCTGACGGAGCGGATCCGCCATCGGGCGCGGGAAGCCTTCGGCCCCGGTTTCAATCCTCTGCTGCTGCTCCAAATTACCCATTCCGGTCGATTCAGCAAGCCCGACGGCCGACCGCGGGGCAAAGCCGCGTGGTACAATCCTCATCTCGGCGGCGCGGTCAAGATCTTCTCGGACGAGGAGCTGGACCGCCTAAGCGGTGAACTCGTCCACGCCGCGACGCTGGCAAAGCAAGCCGGATTCGACGGCGTGGACATCAAAGCCTGTCACGGCTACCTGCTCCACGAACTGCTCGGCGCGCACATCCGCGAGGGAAAATATGGCGGTTCCTTTGACAATCGAGTCCGTTTGTTGTCGAATGTCGTTCGTGACGCCGCTCAGAACGACCCAAACCTGCTGGTCGCGGTGCGGTTGAGCGCCACAGACGGGATTCCATTCCCCTACGGCTTTGGGATGATACCGGACGGCTCGAGGAGGATAAGCCTTGATGAGCCGCGAATGTTGATTCAAAGGCTGATCAACGACGGCTGCCGGCTGCTGAACGTATCCGCCGGCGTTCCCACTCACTCCCCGCACATGGTCCGACCTTTCGATAAACCGATCCGTGGAGCAGCGGCTTCGCCGGAGCCGCCTCTGAAGGGCGTGGCGCGGTTGATTTCGCTCACCGCCGAGTTGCAGCGGTCTTTCCCGGTGCTGCCGATGGTCGGATCCGGTTATTCCTGGCTGCGAAACCTCTGGCCTTACGTCGCGGCGGGCGCAATCGAGCAGGGCAAAGCAGCGCTGGTGGGCTTGGGGCGTGGATCCTTTGCCTATCCGGACGCTCCCCGCGACTTGATGGAAAAAGGCGAACTGAATCACCACAAGAGCTGCGTCGCCTGCTCGCTTTGCTCGGAACTCATGCGCGCCGGACGCAACACCGGGTGCGTGGTGCGGGATGCGGATATTTATGGGGAGGAATATATGAAGATGCGGGGGTTCAGATAAGAGTGGTCAGTGGCCCGGGCACTGTCCGCTGACTACTGAGTCCTCCTCGGAAACGTCATGCCGCCAGCGGCACAACAAAGAATGAAAATAGGATGTAGTCGCGTAGGATAAGCGTCCCGCTTGTCAACCGAGACGGTTGACCTACGCAGAGGAATCGCTGCTTTCAAAGGAACGAGCAATGCAAAATCTCACCAATGTGCCTCTTCATTCCTTCAACACCATCATCATCGGCAGCGGCGCGGCGGGCCTGAGCGCGGCGGTGGCTCTTCACGAGCGGGGCGTTACCGACGTGGCGGTGCTGACCGAACGCTGGGGAGCCGGTGCTTCCAACAACGCCGGCTCGGACAAGCAGACCTACTACAAGCAGGCCTTGACCGGCGAACAGCCCGATTCGCCCCGGCTGATGGCGGAAGACCTATACTGCGGCAGCTGCATGCACGGCGACATCGCCTTGTGCGAAGCGCAGAACTCGCTGATGGCTTTCTTCAGGCTCGTCGAGCTGGGGGTGCCCTTTCCCCATGACGCCTACGGCGGCTATCCTGGCTATAAGACCGACCACGACCACCGCAGCCGGGCGACTTCCGCTGGACCGCTCACTTCCCGCAATATGTTCGAAGCCTTCGCGCGGGAAACGCAGCGACGCCGTATTCAGGTGTTCGACCGGCATCAGGTCGTCGCTCTGCTGACGCGGGATGAAGCGGGGGAGCGCTCGGTCATCGGCGCAGCCGCGCTGGATTTGGCTCATCTCCCTGACGAT
This sequence comes from uncultured bacterium, assembly GCA_964497555.1. Lineage (GTDB taxonomy): Bacteria > Electryoneota > AABM5-125-24 > Hatepunaeales > Hatepunaeaceae > CAZCEM01. Next base: position 378 of record CAZCEM010000288.1, on the reverse strand, counting down.
GAGCCCGGCTTCGCGCTGTTCAACGCCCGCAACGTAATTCTCGCCACCGGCGGACCGGCGTCCCTCTACCGCGACTCGGTCTATCCGGTCAGTCAGACCGGCGCGCACGGGCTGGGACTGCGGATTGGGGCAATCGCGCAAAACCTATCCGAATCACAGTTCGGGCTGGCGTCAATCAAGTTCCGCTGGAATGTTTCCGGCTCGTATCAACAGGTCATTCCCCGCTACATCTCCACCGCGCCGGACGGCTCGGACGAACGTGAGTTCCTCAGTGAGGTCTTCCCTGCTCCGAATGTCCTCGCTCAAGCCATCTTCCTCAAGGGCTACCAATGGCCCTTCGATCCGCGTAAGATTGACGACTGGGGCTCGTCGCTGATC
>CAZCEM010000287.1:0-3931 GCA_964497555.1 uncultured bacterium | reverse complement strand
GCATGGGCGGAGGCGGCAAGAATTACCGCGGCGTGGACGGTCAGGTCTTCGACGCCCGGCTGATGAAACGGCTGATGGGCTTTCTTAAGCCAATTCGCTGGCACGTGGCGTTGGCGGTGACGTTGCTATTTCTGGTGACGGGGCTGGAGCTGGCAAGCCCCATGATCATCAAGCACGGCATCGACAACTACATCTTCCTGAGCCGCATTGACGGACTGCAGTGGGTGATACTGGCTCTGGTGGGGGTGCTGCTGGCGGGCTTCATCGTTCAGTATTACCAATACTACCTGACCCAATGGATCGGTCAACGGGTGATTCTGACCATCCGCACCCGATTGTTTGACCATTTGCAGAAGATGGACGTACGCTTCATCGACTCGCATCCGGTGGGTTGGCTGATGACCCGCGTGACCAACGACGTGGAGTCGTTGTACGAGATGCTGTCGCAGGGCATCATCGCCATCTTCGGGGACGTGCTGACGCTGATTGGCATCGTGGTGGTGATGCTGCTGCTGAACGTGAAGCTGGCGCTCATCTGCTTCACGGTGGTGCCACTGATCTTCTGGGTGGTGTTCAACTTCCGCAACCAGGTGCGGGTGATCTTTCGCAACATCCGCGAAGCCCGCGCGGAACTGAACGGCTACATGCAGGAGCATATCAGCGGCGTGAGAACCGTGCAACTGTTCGTCCGCGAGAGCGCCGTGTTCCAGCGGTTTCAAGAGCTGAACCACAAGCTGCGTTACGAGAACGTTCGGGCTATCCACTATTTCGCGATCTTTTTCCCCTCAGTGAACTTCCTGTCGGCTTTGTCGGTAGCCTTGATTCTGCTGGCGGGGGGCTATATGATCCTGTCCGACGCGCTGACCTGGGGGGCGCTGGTGGCGTTCCTGCAGTACTCGGAGCGGTTCTTCCGGCCTATCCGGGACTTAAGCGAGAAGTATAACGTCATGCAGGCGGCCATGACCTCCGCCGAGCGCATCTTCTGGCTGCTGGACGCCCAGCCGCTGGTCGTCGATCCCGCGACACCGGTGAAGTTCAAGGAGATTCGGGGGGAAGTTGAGTTCGAGCATGTCAGCTTTGAGTACAAATCTGGCGAACCAGTCTTACATGATATATCTTTTAAGGTTATACCGGGCGAGACGGTGGCCGTGGTGGGCGCGACCGGCGCGGGCAAGACCACGCTGATCAGCCTGTTGCAGCGGCTGTGGGACGTGACCGAAGGACGTATTCTGCTGGACGGGGTCGATATTCGGCAACTGCCTCAGCGCGAATTGCGGCGATCTTTCGGGTTAGTTGCGCAGGATGTATTTCTATTCAGCGGCAGCATCGCCGAGAACATCACCCTGGGCGAAGAGGATACCCACAACGAACGTTTGAAGCGGGCTTTGCTGCAAGCCAACGCCGCCGAGTTTGTGAACGAACTGCCGCACGGCGTGAACGAAACCGTAGGCGAGCGGGGCGCGAGGCTTTCGGGAGGGCAAAAGCAGTTGCTGGCAATCGCCCGGGCCTTGATGGTCAACCCGCCGGTGCTGCTGTTGGACGAAGCCACCGCGGCGGTCGATACCGAAACTGAGCGGAAGATTCAGCGAGCCTTAGAGCAACTGATGGCCGGGCGCACTACCCTGGTGGTGGCCCATCGGCTCTCGACCATCCGCAACGCCGATAAAATCGTGGTGATGCACAAGGGCAAGGTGCGGGAAGTTGGCAGCCACGAGGAACTGCTGGCGCAGGATGGCATCTACGCCCGGCTGCACCGAATGCAGTTCACGGAGGGGGGGAATGGGAATGGATGAATGCAGAATGTAGAATGCAGAATGTTAAACGACGTCCTTGCGAATTGACCGAAGGTCGATGAAGCAATCTCAACCCCGTCATCACTATTATCTTCGACAGAAAACTCAGAGGAAAGCCATGAGACTTCGCATAGATAAAACGGACGACGCCCTCTATCTCCGGCTTGACGAAGCGCCTATCGTTGAATCAGAGGAGGTTGCGCCGGGAGTAATACTCGATTACGACGCTGACGGACGTGTAGTCGGGATCGAGATGCTGAACCTCAGCGCTCACACTTCCGCCGAACGAATCAGCCGCGTTCTGCTTGAGACAGCAAAGGTCGGGTCTCTAAACCCGACGGTCGCGCTTCCCGGCGCGTCTTTGCGAGCCTGCCACAGGCAGGCGAAGCAATCTCCCGACGTCTTCTCGTAAGTCGGGTCTCCGAACCCGACCCCGCCTCCCCGGCGCATCCTTCCAGCGCAAGCTGGAATCCACAAACCGCGCAGGTTAAGCGTCCCGCTTGAAAGAGTTTAGAGTTAACGCTTCAGCGTGTCGGTTCATGGGGGCAAAGGCGCCGCGCCCGCGCTGTCGCTCGGCGATTTATCAGGGGTTGAAATAGGCGGGAAGGTTGAACCGTCTCTGCGTAGGTCGGGCCTCCGAGCCCACCTGCCCAAGCCCCGGCGCGTCTTTGCTTCACCCGTTAGCTAACGGATGAAGCAATCTCTTTGGACACTGGAAGCAATCAGCCTCATCCTAATGCCCGCCGTGGGATAAGGTGGTTTCCATGAAAACAATCGTGCTTTCCTGACCACGCCGACAGCGGGGTTGGGGTCAATTTGAAGGAGAAAATCAGGAGCTTGTTATAAATGACCTATGATCGCATATTAAAAAGAATCAGGGACTGCGTCCGAACCGCCAATTACAACATCACGCGACACGCCCACAGGGAGATGTTTGAAGACGATCTGACCATTGTGGACGTCGAACACGCAATCCTGACCGGTCAGATTATCGAAAGACAGCGCGACGCCTTGACTCGGGAAGCGAATTACCTGCTTAGAGGATCGACCCCCTGGCGCGAGATTGACGTCGCGGTGGCATTTGCAGCCAGCGGGCGTTTAAACATCATCACCGTCTTTGCGGTGAAGGATTGAGAACATGATTTGTGATTTTTGCGGAAGAGAAGGCGCCAGAATCCACTTCACAACAGAGAGCCTCGGCAAAGGTGACAATCTGCTGGTGATCGAGGAGGTGCCGGTAGTAACCTGTCCCCATTGCGGCCAGAGTTACCTCACGGCCGAGACCGTCCATCAGATTGAGAAAATCCGCCGAAACCGCCGCAAGCTCGTGAAACGACTGGTTGACGTGGCAGCCTATGTCGCGGCAGTCTAAGCTTCGCGGGCAGCCAGGGAATCTCAATAGCTGACGGGTGAAGCAATCTCCTTCGCGCAGGTCAAGCGTCCCGCTTGAAAGAGTTTAGAGTTCACGCTTCAGCGTGTCGGTTCATGGGGGCAAAGGCGCCGCGCCCGCGCTGTCGTCCGGCGATTTATCAGGGGTTGAAGTAGGCGGGATGCCCTCGCTATGCGATCGAGCGTCTGATGTCGCGATTCAGGCGGGCGATCGTGGGGTAAAAAAGAGGGGACTTATCCTTAGACCTGAACCTATGAATCCTGACAAGAAAATTATTTGGCTGGAATATGCGCTTAAGAATCTGAAAGACCGCAATGTGCCGCTAACTGAAGCCGTCGAGACCCTTAATTCGCCGGATTCGGTAGTGGAATCTTATCAGGAAAGAAAGGTGCTGATGAGGGTCTTTGACGATACTGCGCTTGGGCAGCCGATGTTGATCAGGGTTGTGATTGAAGAGGAACTCGATTATATTACTGTAGTTACGGTCTTTAAGACCTCCAACGCCAAAATGTATCTCAAGAAGGGTCAATGAGAGTAACCTACGACATAGAAGCCGACGCGATGGTCATCACCTTTCGGGAAGAGAAGATCAAGGAGTCGGATGAGGTGGGACCTGGGGTGATTGCCGACCTCAGATTCAACCGCGCGCAGTTGAGACTGGAGATACCGGACGCCTCCAAAGTCGTCCAGAGTACCCGAGAGATGCAGTTCGCGGTGACGAAAGCGTTGTAGGTCGGGTCTCCGAACC
>CAZCEM010000286.1:0-3939 GCA_964497555.1 uncultured bacterium | reverse complement strand
CGCCCGACTTTTCCCCCCTGCTTGCAGGGGGAAAATACAAAGGGGGGTATTTTCATCTTCCGTGGTGGGGAAGCCACCATGGCAATTCCCGCGAAAGCGGGAAGCAGAATAAAATTTTTAAGTGCTCGGTATTTCAAATAGTTAAACTCTCAATCTGGATTCCTGCTTTCGCGCGAATGACAGCGCGAAACTTCAGAATAATAGTATGAAGTCAATGCGGCTGGACATTATCTCCTCCCGCCCGTTCGATCAACACCGCGCGGTCTTTGACGCTGATCACCAGATCGCGCGGTGGATTCAGCTTGGCGCGAGTCCGCAACCGTTCTTCGGGGTCAAAACCCGCTTCCAGAAACTTCCAACGGATGAACTCATCCAGCGATAAGACTAATGCTGAGCGCTCCGGAGCAGCAGATATAATCCCAGCGCGATGAGGAGTACCGGCCACAGGGGTACGTGCCACCAGAACCACCCCAGATTGCGTCCCATCCAGAACACCCCGACGGCTATCAACACCAAGCCCCAGAACAGCGAATCATGGCGCCGGCGTCGAAACGGGCGTCCTTTGACCTCCTCCGGCGCCGCCGGGCGGCGGGAGTCGAAGGTATTGGCGAGCCTCTCGCCCATCTGCTCCAGCCGCTCGCTAAATTCCTGAGCGCGGGACTCCATTTCCCGCGCCATTTCCTCAATCCGCCGTTCGAGGTCCTCCAATCGATTAACTTCGGACATGGTTTTTACTGTCTTGTTTATTGCGAGCGATCAACTCTTCCGCCAGCGCCAGATAATCCTCCGCGCCTTGCGAATTCAGGGCGAAGTGCATCACCGGCCGGCCGAAGCTGGGCGCTTCCGCCAGACGCACGTTGCGGTTGATGATGGTCTTGAAGGTGTGCGCCGGGAAAAAATTCAACAACTCCTCGCGAACCTGCTTGGCGAGGTTCAGCCGCGGATCGAACATCGTCAGCAGGATTCCTTCGATGCGCAGCGACCGGTTGAGGCGCCTCTGAACGGTGGCGACCGTCTGCAGCAACTGCGTCAAACCCTCCAGCGCAAAGTACTCCGCCTGAATCGGTATCAACGCCCCCTCCGCTGCCGTCAGTCCGTTGACCGTCAACAGCCCCAGCGACGGCGGGCAGTCGATGAGGATGTAATCGTATTCGCCGGCGACATCCTTCAACACCTGCCGCAGCCGCGACTCTCGATTCGTATGCGCTACCAGTTCAATCTCAGCGCCCACCAGACGGATATGCGATGGTGCCAGCCACAGGCTGTGAAAATCGGTCGGGCGGATTATATCCCGCAGCGGCGTCAGTCCCACCAGCGCCTCGTACAAGCAGGGCTGCTCTGCTCCGAGCCGGAATCCCACCGACGAGGTGCAATTCGCCTGAGGGTCGATGTCCACAAGCAAGGTTTTCCGCTCCTCCAACGCTAAGGCGGCGCCGAGGTTGACGACGGTGGTGGTTTTGCCGACGCCGCCCTTCTGGTTGGCGATGGAGATGATTCGCGCCACTATGCTCTATAAGTGTGTTGGACTTTGATCACCTCCGCGCCTGCGTCAGTTTGAAGCTCTCCTTCGCGGCGCGAAGGTCTTCCTCCAGGTCGTGGATGCCTTCGTGCTCAGTGTAAAGCAGCGTGGTGGCGTCGATGTCTTCAGCCAGGTTGTGCCGTGCCACCTCGCCGAGCACACCCGGCATCGGATCGGACCACGCCACGAATAACACCGCCGCGGCTGCCGCAGATAAACCCACGATCAGCCCCAAGACACGTTTCAATAGATTCTGCACGGCTTGGTGGATCTCGGATAACGTCATCAGTTTCAATCCTCACTCGGCCCGAAGGCCGGGTGCAGCGTCATCAAAACAATTTTCCGAACAGGATGCCTCCAAACGCCAGATAAGCCGCAATCAACGTCAACACCAGATTAAACGACTGGCCGACAATGTAAAGTATGATGGGTTTGCCGCCCACCAGTTGGCTGGCGAGATCGCGGAAGTTCGATTCCAGGCCGATGGAGACAAACGCCATGGCGAACAGCCACTCACGGGTGTTCTTGGTGACGTCCTTCAGGATGTCGGTTTCCACCACCGTCGAGCCCATCAGCGGCATCAGGACGAAGGAAAAGACCACTGATGCACCAATAAAGCCGACGATGAACTTGGGCATCCGGTACCAGATTTCCATCAGCGAGGGCTTCGGCGCGCCGGGGATGCGGTCCACCTTAGTCACCCAATATACCGCAACAAAAAACGCCACCACCCCGATGAGCACGTTCTGTATCATCTTGACCACCGCCGCCACCATCTCAGCTTTGGCTCCCAGCATCGAGCCGGCGGCTACCACCGCGCCGGTCGAGTCGATGGTGCCGCCCATCCACGCCCCGCCGATGATGGTATCCAAGTGGATCGCCTTAATGAAAAGCGGCATGAAGACCATCATCAACACGGTGAATATCAGCGACATCCCCACACCCAAAGTCAGTTCTTCCTTCTTGGCTCTGGCGGCAGCCGCGGTGGCAATCGCTGCTGAAACGCCGCACACCGAGGTCGCTGCAGCGATGATAATCACCAGCGATTTGCTTGCTATCTTCAGCGTTTTGACGCCGAACCAGAACATGAAGATAATCACCGTCGGCGTCACCAGCCATGCTACAAACAGCCCCGGCAGCCCCAGTTCCAAGATTTTCCCGAACAGGATTTCAGCACCCATCAGCACCAACCCGGTCTTGATGTACATCTCGGTGCGCGCGCCCGCCAGAAGCCACTTTGGCGTGCCAATGGTGTTGGAGATAATCAAGCCTATCACCAGCGCCCACAGCGCGTAGCTCAAGCCCCAAGCCTTAATCTGGTGTTGATGATCAATGGCGTTGGAGAGGAAGGCAATGATAAACACCATCGTAAAGCCTGCGAGATACCTGCCGATGCTGCCCTTCATCACCCGCACCCCGATGACGGTCAGCAGTGCCAGCCCCAGCCACAGCCAGACCAGCGCTATCTGGATGTTCCATTTCCCCACGCCGATTTCGGTAGGGAAGACTTCCTCCAGCAGATTGCGGTTCAGCTTAACCAACTTAGAGCCTTTCGGCGATGACTGCGCACTCTCCAATGTTTTATCGGAGATGGCGAAGCCGGCAAACCGCTCCGGCTCGTAGAGGTTGGGACCTCGAACGGCTTGATTAAGCCGTTTGACGATAATGCGCTTGAGGTTAGCCGACGGCGGGGCGCCGAGGGGCAGCGCGTCGAGCAGGTCCAGCTCTTCAGCCGCGAATTTACAGCGGAGTGTTTGGACAAGCAGACTGCCGGATGTTCCTTTCAACCGGTCGGCGAACATCGTGAAGTCCTTGATGTCGGACACTCGAAACCGGCTGGCGTCGTCGCGCTTGAGGGTGAAGACGGCTGTGGGATCGTCCGCCCAACTGCTCAGCTTGGGCACCCGATCCACAATGCCTAACACCGCACCGAGGATGATTAGGATGCCGAACCAAACCGCCCACCAGTCTTCCTCTCGAATCAGGGGCGCAAGCTTGCTCTGGGTATTCACGGTTAATCCTCTCTATTTAAAAAAGGCATGGCCTTCCGCGTCGCGGGGGTGTCAGCGCTAAAGTAATCAAAAGGAAGGCGATTGGCAACCTAAAGCCGGGCATGATCGATATATTTGACGAGCAAAGGGAGAATTCAGGCAAAACTATCAGATAAAAAGAAGCCCGGACGGGTGAATCCGGGCTTCAAAGTTATAGTACAGGATGGGGAATCCGGGCTTCAAAGAAATGACACGAGGCTTGTCGGCTTGTTTGGCGCAGGGTGGGGACACCCTGCGCCACCTCTTTCAGACTTTCAGACTTTCAGACTTTCTAACTTTCAGACTTTCAGACTTTCAGACTTTCAGACTTTCAGACTTTCAAACTTTCAAACTTTCAAACTTTCAAACTTTCAAACTTTCAAACTTTCA
>CAZCEM010000285.1:0-3952 GCA_964497555.1 uncultured bacterium | reverse complement strand
TCGGAGGCCCGACCTACGCGTCGCAGGCGCTATTTTCTGGGAAATGACAACTAATATCTAATTGAATCTACCCCCATTAATAGTTCCAAAGAACCTCTCACGCGGGAATTGTCAGGGTGGCTTCTTCACGGCGGAACCTGAAAATACCCCTCTTTGTATTTTCCTCCTTGCAAGCAGGGGGGAAAAGTCGGGCGAGACGCCCGACCTACGAGGTAAGAGGGGGATATTTTCAGGGAAACGCCATTCTGCCAGCGGCACAACAAACGATGAAAATAGCCTCCATCAATCTTGTTCATATCGTCCATTTCGTCCATATCTCCTTGGACGGCTGAGTCTATTTTCAAGAGAATTCCAGTCCCCGCTCTTCATGCCACTTTTTCGGGTCGCTGAGATATTCTCGAACCGAACGAAAGGCTTCAGAGGGAAATAATCCGGCCTGCTCGCCGCTGACAAGAGCCGAGTCCATGTCTGTAAGGGCGTGCAGCCTTATGCCGAGGTTTTTCAGCGCGGCGGCGCCGCCCTGAAGCCGGTCGTACAACACCAGAACGTCTTGCACCATGGCGTCGGCGTCCCGCAGGGCTTCGATGAAGTTTATCTTGCTGCCCGCATCGGTGATGAGGTCTTCCACCAGCAGCACCCGTTTGCCCTGCGGCGTCCCGCCTTCGACCTGATTGGCAATGCCGTAGCCTTTTACAGCTTTGCGCACATACACAAGCGGCAGGTTCAGCGCTTGAGCCAGATAGGCGGCAAAGGGCACCCCCGCCGTCACGCCCCCGGCGAGCATGTCCACCGGAATGGCCTCCCGCGAGACAATCAACCGCGCTGCGGCTGTGAACAAGCCCATTATAACTGGATCTGAAATCACCTGACGGCAGTTGACATATATGGGGCTGAAATTGCCGGAGACCAACTGAAACGGCTTTTCAAGGTTTATCCGGATGGCGCCGGATTTCCACAGCAGCAGGGTTGCCGCCTCGCGGAGGCTCTCCCGAATTAACGTATCGACTTTCTTTTCCACTTCTACAACCTTACCTGGATTTTCATTGATATATCACATCCTGGGCTCAACTGCCGGGTTATCAGATTGGTGAAGGCGGCTCGTTTGAGCATATCGCATTCATATCAGCAGCGATGTGACCCGAAGCGCAAGCCCGGATGCGAACGGCTGGCTTTAAACCGGCTGCCCGTGCGCCTTCATGATCCGACGCCATTCCTCTTCGGACAAGGTCTCCGCTTCGTCTATCAACATTATCGGGATGTTGTCCTCGATGCGGTAGCGGCGGCGGGTTTTGGGATCGACGCTGACCAGGCTTTCGCCGTCCAGAATCAGCTTGGCTTTGGTCTCAGGGCACACCAGAATTTCTAAGAGCTGTGGAGCTATGGGCATTTCCTTTCCTCCATTGCGTCTCCGTCGGAGTGTCCTCTGAAGGCGCGTTCTATTCTTACTCGACAGGCGCCAGATGCACCAGCGTTACGTCAGCCTGCGAGAGCAGTTTATGCACGTTCGGCGGATGGGTTTGGGCAGCGTTGGAGTATTCGCAGTCGAACACTACCCGCTTAATCCCCGCTGCCACTAAGATTTTAAGACAATTCCAGCAGGGTGTGGCGGTAACGTAAGCCGTGGCGCCCATGGTGCTCACTCCGGCGCGCGCCGCATTTGCCACCGCGTTGGCTTCCGCGTGGATGGTTGCCACGCAGTGTCCCTCCAGCATCAGATGTCCCACGTCATCGCAGTGGTCCGCATCGGGGAGGGAGCCGTTGTAGCCGGTCGCCAGTATCCTTTTATCTTTAACGAGCACACATCCTGCTAAAAGGCGGTCGCAGGTCGCGCGGGTGGCGACGTGATGAGCCAGCGACAGAAAGTATTCGTCCCACGATTGACGCATTAAAGCTCCCGCCTGAGAGTTCCTTTTCATAACCCTATATTTTAATATCCCGCTCAGCCTTTAATCAAGGATTATATAATTCCAGTTCCGAATCGGTGAAAGTAGTCGGAATTATTGAATCACACCCGGAATTTGGCGGCTGCCTGTCGGTCGAAGTTGAGTAAAATTATTATTATAAATGTGTCCTTCACGTTCTGACCGAGGCGAACCTTAAAAAGGATAATTCTGTGCAACGCTTGCGTCATCTGCTTTTCATGCTTTTCTTATGCCTTTTGTCAGCCCTGCCGTTTGGTCAGTCTGACCAGGAGAACCTCCAGACCAGAACAGACTGTTTGGAGGCGCTTCGGGATTCGCTAAGTGTGCTGGAGGACTCATTGAACTCCGGCAAGACCGCCATTGGTTTTTACTCTGCGTCAAAATAGTCGCCTATCCATGCCCAAACGCTATTTCATCCGCACCTTTGGCTGCCAGATGAACTACCACGACAGCGAGCGAATGTCGGGGATGCTCGAAGAAGCCGGCTACCAGCGGGTGGAAATCCCTGAGGAGGCGGACGTGGTCTTGCTCAATACCTGCGCCGTCCGCGAAAAGCCAGAGCGGAAGCTGTTCGCCGAGCTGGGGCATCTGAAGAGAGTTCAGCGGCTCAATCCCCAGCAGATTCAAATTGTGGCGGGCTGCATGGCGCCGCGCGACGGAGAAGCCATCCGACAGCGGGCTCCTCATCTGAACCTCCTGCTGGGACCGCGGTCTCTTCACAAGCTCTCTTTGCTCATCGAGGAAGCGCAAAGCCGCTGCACCTGTCGGGAAGAAGTCGCGCTGGACGACGACCCCACACCCTTAACACCCGTCTGCCGAACTAGTCCGGTGACAGCTTGGGTGGACGCGCAGTTCGGCTGCAACTATCGGTGCAGTTACTGCGCTGTTCCGTCCGCGCGCGGAGCTGAACTCTCACGTCCGCCGCGGGACATATTAACTGAGATAGACGGTCTGACGGCTTCGGGCTTCCGCGAAGTGACGCTCTTAGGGCAAACCGTCAACGGCTACGGGCGGGATCGACGCTTTCGCTTTTCGCTTGCCGAGACCGGTTGGGAGGAGAGAGGAAGGCAGGATTTCACCTGGCTGCTGGAGCAGATAGACCGCCGCGCGCCGGGCTTGCGGGTGCGCTTCGCCAGCCCTCATCCGCAGTTGTTCTCAGACCGGCTGATAGAAGCCATGGGCAGGCTGTCCACCGTCTGCGAGCATGTTCATCTGCCGCTGCAGTCCGGCGACGACCGGATTCTGCGGCGGATGCGGCGCTCTTATACGATTGAAAAATATCAGCGCGTGGTGGATAAACTGCGGGAGACAATCCCGGAGATTGCGATTTCCACCGACATCATCGTCGGTTTTCCCGGCGAGACGGAAGAGATGTTCCAAAACACCTTGAAGGCCTTCGTCGAACTAGACTTCGACCAGGCGTTCATGTTCGCCTATTCGCCTCGAAAATACACTGAAGCGTTTGACTTTGAATTCGAGATACCAACGGAAGTCCAGAAACAGCGTCTTCAGCAACTGATTGAAGTCGCTAACTCCCAATTTCATCGAAAGAACGAGCCTTTACTTGGACAAACGCTGGAAGTCTTAGTTGAAGGCGCCAGCGAGAAAAATACCGAGATGATGAGTGGGAGGACTCGCACTAATAAGACCGTCGTCTTCGAAGGACAGGACTCCCTTGCCGGGGCACTGGTGAAAGTCCGAGCGACCAGGGCGTTTCTCTGGGGCGTGAAAGGTGAATTATTGAGCATAATCCCGCGATAGAGTGGCGCAGGATGTTCACATCCCGCATTGATAGGGCGTTTCGACCGTCGGGTGAGGACCTCCCGCGGCTCGCGAAACCTCTTTTACCTTAACAAGCTATTTGTTTTTCGTGGAATTTAGGTCCTCAAACAAGAAATAACGGTTGCAAACTGCTTTTTCCGTCGTATATTATAATTAGAGGAAAACTAGTTTTGTCGCTTCACCAACCGCGGTTATTCGCACAGGATTAGGAAACACTTCATGAGAACATTTAGAGGTCTGTTTTGGGG
>CAZCEM010000284.1:0-3965 GCA_964497555.1 uncultured bacterium | reverse complement strand
GTATCGTGGTGCATGGGACCATAGGCATCGTGATTCGCTCGATCCGCCGAAGACAGCGCACCAAAGCGCAAGTCGTGGAACTGCTGCGCTCGATCCCGCAAAGATCGACACTTCATCTCAGGCGTTCGCTGCTCGAAGAAGTCATCGCGCAGGTTGAGAGCGATTCCCGTTGATGGGTCGCGAGGAGCGCTCTTGGTCAAGTGGCTCGGGTGGCAGTCATGACACTCCCGTGCGGTGGACGTTTTTTAAAGCGGCAACAGATCGTCGAGCAACCGAGTCAAAGCCACCGCGCGCCTGGGGCGCCGCGAGGAACAAAGCGGCAACTATTTCGCGGGGCGGAGGACTTTGCGATTCCGCCGACGTTCGGCCGCCGTGGACGGACGAAAGCCTTGCGCGCGCAGGATGTTCTCGGCCTCTTTCACGGTCATGCGCGTTTCCGAGGACGCGGTGACGGGAACCCGGATGATGACGGGAGCGTCAATGCTGGAGGTAGAAGTCATGCGACTTCCGTCCGGAAGGTTTATCGTCCATTCGCGCTGCGGCATGGTCCACAATTATCCGGCGCCTGATCTTGCGGCAAGCAGGTCGTGAGAGCGGGGATGGTGTGGAGCGTTCGGTCGCCGCGGGATTGCGGTCCCGGGGAGCACACGCGCCTCGCGTGTGGCGCCGTGCGCCCTCGCGCGGCGCAGGGTGTGGGTTTCGAACGTCCACCGGCGGGGGCGCCGGTGGCAACAGCCGAGGCGGCTGTGGTCCCCGAGAGCCTGCAAAAACTCTCCACACGTTCCTCCACGTCCCTTGGTCCATTCGCCCCTTCGTCCCTTGGTCTTTAATCTCGTCACTCGTCACACGCCACCCGCCACACGTCACTTCCGCCCACCCCCCGCCTTGCTTGCGCGGCGGTCAGGGCGTAGGTTTTCCGTCGTGACTGCGGTGGAAATCATTGCCGAGATCGAGCATCTGCCAGCCGACGAGCAGGCCAAGGTGGTTGCCTTCGCACAGCACTTGTGTGAACGCTCGATGTTGTCAGGCGACAACTTGTCCAAGCTCGCCGGACGGCTGGCCGACGGTCCCCATCCGGCGGAAGCAGCGCGACTTCGCGAAGAGATCGAGAAAGGATTCTACGGCGCATCGTCCCATGCCTGAAGTCCGACGGCATGCGCTGCCCCGCGCCGTTTTCAGGCATCTTCTCGATCGCGTTCAAGGGCGCGACATTCCGGCAGATCAGCTCGGTTTGCTGGCCGACTGGCTAGATACCAATCCTGTTGTTCCATCCGGCCGCTGGTTCAAGAGATTCCCCGCGATGACCGTTTGCGGGGAGGGCGAGTTGGTAAAAACTATTCTCTCAAAGAATCAGAGCCCGTTCGGAGAGGAAGTATAGCAAGGAACCAGTGACAGCCGGAGCGGAGCGGAGACAGACTGGAGGGCGATGAAGACTATAAGACGAAGAGACCAAGAGACCAAGAGACCAAAGGGCGAAAGGACAGCCGGAGCGGAGCGGAGACAGACTGGAGGGAAACGACAGCCGCGCAGCGGGATCGCCGGGGGGCGAGATCAACTTTAGGGGCGAAAGGACTAAGGGGCTAAAGGACTAAGGGACGAAAGGACCAAGGGACTAAAAGACGAGGAGACCAAGAGACTGAGGGAGGGACGAAAGGACTCCCGACTAACTTGCGGGAGTTGCTCTGTTGAAAAGGTAAAAGAGCAGGCCACCGATGGAAGAAGATAGCAGAGGATAGAGCGAGGCGCGCTGACACGCGCCCCGCTCAAAGCTACGTTCCGGAGACTGTGTTTGCGCCGTGTCAGCGGCGTAAACACCATCTTCTGTCATCCTCTTTCATCGGTGGCTTTCTGACCTCTGACCTGCCTGCCAAAGCTCAAAGCCTTCGCAAACCAAGTTACTCCCAGCACACACCAGCCAACGTGCGGGTTCAGGGGTCCAAAGGACCAAGGGAGCGTGGCTTGTCTTTTGAAGAGTGGCGTTGCGTTGACCGTGTGGCTTGGCGGCTTTAATTTTCTCGCATGACGAGCAGAGCTGCCACGATGTGGATGGCTATGGTCTTGGCCGGTGCCGCGGCGGGCACGGCGCGCGCGCAGAGCAACCCCGGTCTCAGCACCAAACCCGCCATGCGGTCGGTCGGTGAAAAGGTGCCGGCCAAAAACGAGCCAACTCCGGGGAATCTGCCTCCGCTCAATGTTCCGACCGAGGAGATGAAGCTCTACGGAGAGGCGGCAAAGAATGGGGAAGCCTGGGCGCAAACCCGGCTGGCCATGTTGCTGCTCAACTCATTAAACGATCGCGACAACACGGATGAATCGATGCGATTGCTCCGGGCAGCGGCGGAGCAGAATGACGCGGAGGCACTTTTTCAATTGGCAGCACTTTCCTCCCAAGGACGGGGCATGCCGCTTTCTGACGAAGCTGCCTTCGATTACATGAGCAAATCCGCCGAGCTTGGCTGGGCCGAGGCTCAATACGAACTGGCCACGATGTATGCCAATGGACGCGGCAATTCGCCCGACCAAGAGGCGGCTCTTGACTGGGCACGTCGAGCGGCTGCGCAGGGCCATCTGAAAGCCCAACATGCCGCAGCCATCACTCTGCTGAGGCGCGCAGCCTCACCCGAGGAAACCAACGAAGGATTAAGCCTTTTGAAAGACGCTGCCGCCAAAAAACACCGTGAAGCCCAGATGGTTTTGGCGGGCATCTTGACCCGCGGGGAATTCGGAATGACCAAAGACGAGAGTGCGGCCGAAACGATATTGCAGCCGCGAGCCCGGGAGGGTGACAACGATTTCCAATTCGGTTTGGCGACTCTGTATCTTTACGGAGAGACGTTTGTTCTCAAACGCGAGGAAGGTATGGACTGGCTGCGCAAGTCAGCAGAGGGGGGACACAAAGAATCGATAAATTTACTTGCCGATCTCAGCAACAAAGAAGCTGTCGATGTAAAGCAAACGCCCGATCTTTAGGATCGGGCGTTGCCTTAAACTTGAGATATAGAATTATCGGCGCCGGCGGCGCAGGACGTATCCGCCCAATGCTGCGCCCCCGAGGCCAAGAAGAGCATATGTTGATGGCTCGGGAATTGCAGTGACATTAAACGTCGCATCCCCTCCAGGATTAGTGGAAGCGTTCCCTACAACAACACTTCCAGTCCATTGATTATAGGTCCAATCGATAATGTATCCGAGGGTGTAACTTCCAGTAGTGGTAATCCCGTCTAAAAGGTTTACTGTAACACCCGAGCCACTGATATCCCAATTGCGGTTGTTGCCAGCAACATTGGATTGGCGAAGCGCAGTAGTGTAGATGCTAACACCGTTGCGATATATGGTGAGGTTCGCGGTAGATTCGTTGGCAAGCCAGTTGTTATTTGTGACACCACCCTCAGGCGTTGTCCCACCATTGTAGGCATAATTCTCGAAATAAAAATTACTCAAAGTGAGTGTTTGTGGAATGGTCAGGTCAAAATTTCCGAACGAATAACCGTTCCAGCGCGGGTTAGAGCCACCGCCGACAGAAGAGATGAATGTTCCCGTGCCGTTAACTGAGAAAGCACCGGTAGCTTCAACAACACCAATATCCGCGCGGGAATCAACCGACAGAAGAGCGACGGACAGCACCGCCGTGATGAGGAGTTTTTTCATGAGGGGTTTTTGTTTTAGGGGTTTGTTTGAGGGAGTCGCATTGGCCCGAAAACCAACACAACTTATAAGGCAAATTTGTAACTGAGTGACAATGTTGTCAACTGGAAGTTGCAAAAAAATTGAAGCTTTTTTTGATATTATTTTCTCAAATAGGAACCCTTATCCCCACCCTGAAAAGTTATTAAACTTTCCGACACCATCGGAAGCTGGAGGCCAGCCGACCACTCGGCTCCAACCTGAATGGCAGCGGCCCGCTGGGCCAGCGGACCCTACCGGGCATGTCCGTTTTGGGGCCGATAAGTCAAAAACCCCGATCC
>CAZCEM010000283.1:0-3965 GCA_964497555.1 uncultured bacterium | reverse complement strand
TGGATTCCAGCTTCCGCTGGAATGATGCGCCGAACGGCGCATGTGAAGCACACATTTTTCGACAAAAACACCATGAACGACCTTTACCATAACCTCCAGGCCTGCCTGGAAGATCCAAGCCTCACCCCCGACCAGCGCGAGTTGATCGAACGCGACCTGCGTGGTATCCGGGGGCGTGCATCCGACGAGCCACCCCTCCATACACCGGGCAGCGAGCCCGGCTTCTACGACTGGCACGATTTGACGGTGCTGAACCGTCTGTCCCCGCCGCCTTGGTCGCCAGCTACGGCGCTGCAGACGCTGGAAGACCTGCTGGAACGCGACAAACAGCGCGAGAAGGACGGCTTCCCCCGCCGCATCCGGCTGGGGAAGATTTCCCGCCCCGGCGCGGACCAAAAGGAACGCATCATCATCGTCCCTACCACCACCGAGCCGAAGTTCCTGCACGACAACTCAATCACCGAAGACGAACAAGGCACCGGCGGTGCGGGTGAAGGCGAGGAAGGCGATGTCATCGGTGAGCAGGAGGCGCAGCCGCAGGAGGGCGAAGGTCAGGGCCAAGGCGCCGGTCAGGGGCAATCGGCCGATCACGACATCTCGCAGGAGGCCTTCGACCTCGGCAAGATACTGACTGAGAAGTTCGACCTGCCCAACCTGAAGGTCAAGGGCAAGAAGCGGTCGTTCACCAAATACACCTACGACCTGACCGACCGCAACCGCGAATTTGGGCAGTTGCTGGACAAGAAAGAGACGATAAAGCAGATCATTCACACCAATATCCTGCTGGAGAATCTGCAGCCGGGCGAGGACGTCGATCCGGAGCATCTGATTATCAACCCGCGCGACAACATCTACCGCATCATGTCCAAGGAGAAGGACTTCGAGACGCAGGCGGTGGTGTTCTTCGTGCGGGACTACTCCGGCTCGATGCAGGGCAAGCCGACCGAGACCGTGGTCACGCAGCATCTGTTCATCTACAGTTGGCTGATGTATCAGTATCAGAACAACGTGCAGACGCGGTTCATCCTGCACGACACAGAAGCCAAGGAGGTCAAGGATTTCAACACCTACCACAATTCGCAGGTGGCTGGCGGCACGAACATCTTTCCGGCTTACGAGCTGGTGAACAAGATCGTCACCGAGGAGCGGCTGGCGGTGGACAACAACATCTATATCTTCCAGGGCACCGACGGCGACGACTGGGAGACCGAAGGCACCAAGGCTGTCGCGGCGTTGAAGCAGATATTGGCCTACACCAACCGCTTCGGGATCACGGTAGCCAAGAACGCCTGGTCGGGGGACGCGAAATCGACGATAGAGAAGTATCTGGACAGTTCCAAGCTGCTGACGACGCACTCCAAGCTGCTGCGGCTGGATTCCTTCCCGGCGGAGACGGTAACGGACGCGCGTATCATCGAAGGGATCAGGAAACTGGTGGGGTAGGAGATTAAACACAAAGCAGAAAGGTTTTTCTGTGTCTCTGTGGCGCGAAAGGAGAAACAATGGTTGACATACTAAAACACATCGAATACTGGCGCAGAGGCGCGGTGGACGCGCTGGACACGGCTGAGAAGCTGATCGCACAGGAGAAGACTCAGCATGGGCTCTTCTTCACGCATCTCGCTATGGAAAAGGCGCTCAAAGCTCACGTCTGCAAAACAACTGGAGATTTAGCGCCTTATATCCACAACCTGACACTTCTTGCTGAGAAAGCCAAGCTTCCGCTGAACTCGCAGCAAAATGACGTCCTCTCGGATGTCAATGATTTTAACATTGAAGGTCGGTACCCGGAGATGCTGGGTGAACCGCCGTCAGTCGAGGAAGGCGCCGTTGCGTTCGCTAAAGCCAAGGACATTTTTCAATGGTTGATCCAGCAATTATAACCATCGTCCAGCGTTATCTTCGCAAACTGGATAGGATTGGATTGGAACCCCGCTTTGGTGTGATCTTCGGCTCTCAAGCCAGAGGTGACACTCATAAATGGAGTGACATCGATGTGATGGTAGTCTCCCCGCGGTTTGATCCACCTCGGAATCGGGAGGACAAAAACCTTCTTTGGCGAGCCGTTCGCGGTATTGACTCCCGCATCGAACCCATCGCCTGCGGCCTCAAGCAGTGGGAGGAGGACGACGGCACGCCCATCTACGAGGTGGCGAGACGGGAAGGCGTGAGGGTGGAGGTGTGAACAGACATCCACAACTTAAGGACAAGCATGAATTCAACAAAAAGGAGAGATGGCGAACCGTATGCTCCCAGACCCAACCCTGACTGAAATCACCCGCCGGATTGTCGCGCAGGTGCAGCCAACGAAGATATTCCTGTTTGGCTCCCGCGCCCGCGGGGATAACCGCCCCGACAGCGACTACGATCTGGTGTTGATCTATGACGGTGAAAAAAACAAGCGGCAGGTGAAAATTGAATCCCGCCGGAGCTGCCGGGACGTCGATGCGTCGATTGATATCCTGACGCTGACTTCCGAGGAACTGAACCGTTACCGCAAGGTGGCGAATACCCTCGAGCGCGAGATCACTGAAAACGGAGTGGTGATCTATGGATGAAGCAACGTTAGAGGTAGTCGAGCGGTGGCTGACGCGCGCCCGTCAAGACCTGGCAGCGGCAGAAACGTTGCTCAGTGGCTATCCGTCGAACAACCCTAATTGCTGCTTCCATGTCCAGCAATGCGTAGAGAAAGCCCTTAAGTCTTTTCTGGCCGGCCGCGGGGAACATCTTGAAAATACTCACGACCTGGTAAGATTATTGAATATCTGCGCCAGTTTGGACAACGATTTCACAAATCTGTATAATGCAGTGGAGCAACTGAATGAATATGCCGTTACAACTCGCTATCCGGACGATTGGCGAGAAATCAATGACGAAGAAGCCGCGGAAGCGGTTGATACGGCGAAGTCAGCTTTTTGTTTCATTGAAAAGCGAATTGCTGATTTACAATAGCCACAGGGTGAGGACACCCTGCGACGCGTCCATCATCCGCTTAATCCGTTTCATCAGCTGTGAGTTTATTATCACACGCCCCCTCGGCAACCAAACTTGAGCGTTACCCAATGGAACTGATCGACCAACATACCAAGCAGATCATGGAGGAGTGCAAAGCCCGCGCCCGCGACGCCGGACTGCGCTTCGACAATGAATCGCTGGAGTACATCGTCTCCAACCGCGACCTGATCGACCTCTCCCCCAAAGTCATGATCCCCACCCTCTACGACTACTGGGTGCATGACGTCGAGGTCTGGAAAGGTCGCGGCATCTACAAGCTGTACCCCAACAACCCCTACGAGACCGTCATCAACTCCCGCCCGGCGATCTCGTACTACAACGACAACAACCCGGACTGGATGAACATCATGATCTTCTACCACGTTCTGGGTCATATAGATTTCTTCCAGAACAACACCCTCTTCGAGCACACCTGGGACGATGACTTCGTGGGTCAGGCTCTGGCCGACAAGCGGCTCATCGCCAGTCTGCGAGGCGAACACGGGCGCTGGGTCGATTACGTCATCGAATTCTCGCGGGGAATAGACAATCTGGTGGGCTACTTCAATGTGCTGGCCGAGCGGCAGTTTCCCCGCGAGCTGGAAGTCTCACCCCGCGCTCGATACTACTTCGGCGACTTCCTCCAGAAAGAAAAGAAACTGCCCGAATCGGAAATCTTCAACGAGATCCAACGCTTCAACGACCTGCTCGACCAGACCGGCGAGATGGGCGAAACCTCCTTCTTCTCCGAAGTCAAGGTCAAGTACCCCGAATTCAACGCCCTGTTCAAGCACTTCGGCGAACAAAACGACCGCCGCAAGCCCAGCGTCATGGAATTCATCCGCGACGAATCGCCCTTCCTGAAACGCGAGGAGAACGCCTGGATGAAGTCGGCGCTGGACATCGTCCACAACACCGCCCTGTACTTCGAGCCGCAGATCCGCAGCAAGATTGCCAACGAGGGATGGGCC
>CAZCEM010000282.1:0-3968 GCA_964497555.1 uncultured bacterium | reverse complement strand
TCTATGAACTGGGTGGACGCTTCCACGCTGGCTCAGCAAATCCGCTCGCCGTTGATTCTGATGACCACGGCGCTGGACGGATCCGGATCCACCGCTGAGATGGTGCGGGGAATGTTGACGCTGGAGGTGATGGAAGGGGTTCGTAAAGGCTCGTATATAGTCTTTAAGCGGCGGGATCCGTGGGCGAAGGAGCAGTTGCTGCTGATACTGGTCAGTCGCGACAGCCATGAACTGGCCGACAACGCGGCTGCTTGGTCGGACTCCCTGTGCTGGTGGGCGGTGGATTTCGAGAGGCAACGAATCATGGGGGAGTTGTTCCGGCGCGCGGAGCAGAAGAAGATGGAACAATACGTTGCTTCCCGCTATGGTTTTCAGGTTCGGATTCAACACGACTATCTGCTTGCCGAGGAAAACGACAGCCTCTCTTTTATTCGGTTGCTGCGCCACTACCCCGACCGGTGGCTGACCGTCGCTTGGGGGACACTGCCGAAGGACTCTTCGTTCACGCCTCGGTACATTTTCGAACGCCGGCGAGCAATCGGCGGCGCCTTCCTCGATCCGGTGGAACTGTACGACGACCGCTGGACGGCTGAAGACGCTACCCTTGCCGGCGGGAAGGCCTGTCTTGTACGAGGGCTGTGGGCTACCGTGGATCCGACTGGTGGAGGTCCCTTTTTCGCGTATGGGCTATTGAATCCCGCGACGCGGCGGTACTATCTTATAGACGGGGCGGTTTTTTCGCCGGGGACGGACAAGACGCCGCTGCTGTGGCAGCTCGACGCGATAGCTCATACCTTTAAAGCTGAAAGGTGAAATCCATGAAGGTTCTTTTTCTTATAGGCTCGGATAATGACCGCTCCACGGTCGAAGCCTCCAAGTCTTTCTACGACTACTTCGGCATTCCCGTCGATTTCATCGTCAGCTCGGCGCACCGGGCTCCGGAACAGACCGCCCGCCTCGCCGCCTCTGCCCGCTCCGACGGCTACAGCGCCATTGTCTGCGCGGCGGGGATGGCGGCGCATCTGGCAGGACTGTGCGCCGCCTGCAGCGACCTTCCCGTCATCGGCGTGCCCCTTGCCGGGGGGGTTCAGGACGGACTGGACGCCTTGCTATCGACAGCACAGATGCCCAAGGGCGTCCCCGTGGCCACGCTGTCGGTCGGCAAGGCTGGCGCCATTAACAGCGCGGTGTTGTGCGCCCGGATTTTCAGCCTTAACAACGAAGAGGTCCGTGGGCGGCTCGAATCCTTCCGCGCCAGCGGCTGCGACCTCCCCGACAGCTAAAAATGCGCATCCTTATCACCGGCTGCAACGGGATGCTGGGTCAGAAACTGACCTACACCTTCGCCTCCCACCGCTACGAACTGCACGGCGTCGATCTGGCGCCGCAGCCTGAAATTGACAATATACCCTTCCGCTATCGGCAGCTCGATCTGGTCAACCGCCGGCTCACGCTGGAGACGATACGTTCCATAGAGCCGGAGGCGATAATCCACACCGCGGCCGTCACCGATGTGGACGGCTGTGAGAGGGATAAAGAGAACTGCTGGAAGGTCAACGTCAACGCCACTCAAAATGTGCTGGACGCCGCGCGAGCCGTCTCGTCGCGGCTGTTTTTCATCTCCAGCGACTATGTCTTCGACGGGACCGCCGGCCCCTACGACGAAGAAGACCAGCCCAATCCGATAAACTACTACGGGAAATCCAAACTGGCGGCGGAAAACCTCATCCGCGGCGGCGGCACGTTATGGACTATCATCCGCACCATCGTCCTTTACGGCTGCGGACGAAAGACCCGCGCCAGCTTTGTCAGCTGGCTGCTCGGGCAGCTTCGCGCCGGCAAGCCGGTGCGGATTGTGGATGACCAATGGGGCAACACCACCCTGGCGGACAACCTCGCTGAAGCTATCGAGCGGGCGCTGATACTGAACAAGACCGGCATATTCAACATCGGCGGCGTCGATTTTGTCAGCCGGTATGAATTTTCGGTGGAAGTCGCCCGCTTCTTCGACCTCGACGTCAGCTTAATCAAGCCGATAAAAACCGCTGAACTGGGTCAACTCGCGCCGCGTCCGCTCAAATCCGGCTTGAAAATTGAAAAAGCGCAGCATGAATTGTATATTGCCCTTCACGATATCAGGGAATCGTTGCGCATTTACCGTGACCAGGAGGCTCAGATGCGGTGTGGGTGACGATTCCGGCTCGTTCGATACAGCGGATGAAGACGAAAAAGGAACACGATCCCTCATGAAACAAGCCCTGGTGATCATCCCCACCTACAACGAACGCGACAACATTGAGACCGTTATCCGACGGGTTTTGGCGCAAGATGACACCCTGGACCTCCTCATCATTGACGACAACTCGCCCGACGGCACCGCCCGCATAATCAGCAGCCTTCTCGACGCTGAGCCCCGGCTGTATCTCATCAACCGTCCCGGCAAGCTGGGACTGGGTTCCGCCTACATCACCGGCTTTAAATTCGCCTTAGAAAACGGCTACCGTTTTATTTTCGAAATGGACGCGGACCTCTCTCATGATCCCGACGAAATCCCCAACTTTCTACAAGCCATTCAATCCGCGGACCTGGTCATCGGTTCACGCTACATCAACGGCGTCAACGTGGTCAATTGGCCCTTGTCGCGGCTGCTGCTCAGCTACTTCGCCTCACTCTACACCCGCTTTATCACCCGCATGCCCATTCACGACGCCACTGGCGGTTACAAGTGCTTCCGGCGGGAGGTTCTGGAAGCCATTGACCTCGACAGCATCAAGTCCGGGGGCTATTCCTTCCAGATTGAGATGAACTGGCACGCCTGGCGGCAGGGCTTTCGAATCCGTGAGATTCCCATCATCTTCGTTGACCGCACTGTAGGCCAGTCCAAGATGTCCAAAGCCATCGTCCGTGAGGCCATCTGGCTGGTCTGGAAATTGGGTTGGGCCGGTTTGTTTCGTGCCCGCAGGAACCGGGGGCATCGTGAATAGCGACGTGCAGATCGACGTTTCAATCATCATCGTAAATTACAACGTCAAGCACTTTCTCAATCAATGTCTGCGCTCGGCGTTAGCCTCGGCACGCAATCTCGCCGTCGAGATCTTTGTGGTCGATAACGCCTCCACCGATGGTTCGGTTGAATACCTGCGGCCCCGGTTTCCAGGGGTTGAATTCATCGTCAATGCGGACAACCTCGGCTTCGGCCGCGCCAATAATCAGGCGCTCGCCCGGGCGCGGGGGCGATACCTGCTGATTCTGAATCCCGACAGCCTGCTCGGCGAGGATACGCTGACCGCCATGGTCGAGTACATGGAGCAGCATCCGAGAGCAGGCGCGATGGGTCCCAAAGTGCTGGACCGCTATGGGATATTTGACAAATCCAGCAAGCGGGGATTCCCCACGCCCTGGGTGGCTTTCTGCCGGATTTCGGGCTTGTCGAAAATCTTCCCCCGCAGCCGGACCTTCGGCAAGTACGACCTGCTGTATCTTGATGCCGATTCGGCAGCGCAAGTAGATGCTCTGCCGGGCTGCAGCATGTTGGTGCGGCGCGAGGCTTACCTGCAGACGGGCGGCTTCGATGAAGACTATTTCATGTACGGCGAGGACCTTGATTGGGCTTATCGCATCAAGCAGGCCGGCTGGGAGGTATGGTATGCGCCGGTTACCAGCATCATCCACTTCCGCGGCGAATCCACCCGCCGCAGCACTATTGACCGCGACCGCGCCTTCTACAGCGCGATGCACCTGTTTGTGGATAAACACTTCAAGAGCCGCTACCCCTGGATCGGGCATCAGCTCATCAATATCGGGATTATTCTGGCGTTGGGGATGTCTCGCTTGAGAGGACTCTGGAAGAAGACCGCCGCTCCGGTGGTTGACTGGACGGGATTGTGGTTGATATTCCTGCTGGCGCGCGGGGCACGCACGCTGCCGATATGGCATTATTTCGGTCTTTCGGTCTGGCCCTCGATGTG
>CAZCEM010000281.1:0-3975 GCA_964497555.1 uncultured bacterium | reverse complement strand
CTCAAGCCGCGCTGGGCGACGACGCCTGGGCGCTGTTCTGGAATCCCGCCGGGCTGGGGCGGCTGTCCGTAAAGCAGATGGGCTTGTCTCACTGCGAGCGCTTCGATGGGGTGGTCGATTACGACGCCTTTTCCCTGGCGCTGCCGCAGCCGGACGGCTCGACGCTGGCGCTGGGTTTGATAAGGCAGGGCGTCAACGGCGTCCCCTTCACGGAGAAGGAGCGTCCCGGCGAACCGCTGTCGGACCTCAATCGGGTTGAAGTCAGAAAGGTCGTCAACGAGGGCGAATACGCCCTGCTCGCGGCGCGAACCTTCGCCTGGAACCGCTGGCAGCTTGGCGTCGCGCCGAAGTTGATCTTTAAGAATTTCGGCTGGGAACATCGGGCGTTTGGGGTGGGATTGGATGTCGGACTGCTGGGTCGGCCAATCGAGTGGCTGCCCATCGACGCTGGATTGGCAATTCACGACGTTCTGGGCACGCCGGTGGTGTGGGAGACCACTGGTTACAAAGAAGTCATTGTTCCCACCGTTCGAGGGGGATTATCGTCGCGGCTGACGGTTCAATCGCTCGACGCGGTTCTGACCGCGGCGACCGATTATAACTACCGCTTGGAATCAGCGGGTGCGTCGGACGCTGGTTCGATTCACGTTGGTTTCGAGTATCTCATCCATGATGCGGTGGCGCTGCGGGTGGGCAGCGACGATGGTCGGCTGACGCTGGGCGGCGGGCTGTCCTTCAAGCCGCTGGCGGTGGATTACGCTTATTACGAGCATCCAGACCTGGGCAAAACCCATCGGGTGTCATTGACGATACGATGGGGGACGGTAAGCAACTGAGTCCCAGCCTCGTCTTTGCGACCCTCGCGACGGCGGGGGGAGGCAATCTGAGAAAACGTTAGAAATTGCTTCATCAGCCTTCGGCTGATTCGCAAAGGCGACATTCTTCATTCTGCATTTTACATTTCGCATTAAATAATATGGAGCGTGTATGCCCCGCAGCATGACGGGTTTCGGCGTCGGTCAGGAGACCGTGAACGGTCATCGCATCACCGTCGAAGTCCGCAGCGTCAACAACCGCTACCTTGAAATAGCCCTTAAATTGCCGCGCGCTTTGTACGCCTTCGATTCCGCGCTGCGCGACGCTGTCCGCGCGCGCGTCGAACGAGGGCGGGTGTCGGTGTATGCCAATGAGGAATGGGACGAAACCGCCGCGCCACAGTTTAAAATAGACATCGCCAAAGCCCGCCGCTACGCTTTGGCGATGGACCAACTTCGCCGCGAGCTGAACCTCACCGGATCCGTGACGCTGGACCATCTGCTGTCCCTGCCGGAATTGATCGCGCCTCTGGAGGACGAAGCCTACAACGAGCAGCTCTGGAATCTCACCCAAGCCGCGCTCAACAAGGCACTGGACGCCTTCATGGACGTCAGCGACCGCGAAGGGCGGAATCTGGCGGCGGATTTAACGGAGCGCCTCAACAACATTGAAGCTGACTTGACCGAGATTCGCAACTCTGCGGCTCAGCAGGTTAGTCAGTACCGCGAGCGTCTGCTTGCCCGGCTGGGGGAGCTGATGGACGACGCCCGGCTGGACCCGGCGCGGCTGGAGACCGAGGTATCCCTCGCTGCCGACCGGTTGGACATCAGCGAGGAGATTGTGCGGCTGACCAGTCATGTGGGCTTGTTCCGTCAGACGCTGAAGAATGACAAATCCATTGGGAAGACCTTGGGCTTTGTGCTGCAGGAGATGGGTCGTGAAGCCAACACCATCGGCTCGAAGAGCTGGATGGTGGAAATCTCCCAAGCAGCCATGCGTATTAAGGAGACCTTAGAACAGATGCGGGAGCAGGTGCAGAATCTTGAATGACCAATCCGGCAAAGGATTGGTGGTGCTTTCGGGTCCTTCCGGCGGCGGCAAATCCACCATCGCGCGGGAAGTCATGGCGAACCACCCGGATTTCGTGTTCAGCGTTTCGTCCACCACTCGTCCGCCGCGTCCGCATGAAGTCGAAGGCCGCGAATATCATTTCCTCAGTCGGCCTGAGTTTGAACGGCGAATCAACGCGGGTGAGTTTCTCGAATGGATCGAGGTGCATGGAGAATTATACGGCACCGAAAAAAAAGCCATCAACCGCCTGCTTCACGCCGGCAAGCGGGTGCTGCTGGACGTGGACGTGCTCGGCGGCGAAGCTGTGCGGAGGCTGTATCCGGAGGCCAAGCTGATATTCTTATATCCTCCGTCGATGGATGTGCTTCGGGAGCGGTTGGTCAGGCGGGGCACGGACAGCCCCGAGCAGATCGCTAAGCGCCTATCCCGTTATCCCATGGAGCGGGAGCATGGATATAACTATCCTTTTCAAGTGGTGAACGACGACCTTGAGCAGGCCGTCTTAGACGTTCTGTGTATTATTGAAGAAGTCGAGGATGATTAACGACAGCTTCTTACCGAGCAGATTAGCGGCTCTTAGCTGTTTCAGGTGGGCAAGCGCGATTCTTGAATCTTTTCTGCTGTTATTGTGGCTTTCCCACCACGGAACATGTGAACAGCCCGGGCCCGTTCACGGGCAGCGAGGGACTCCATACCCGCGCAGGGCGGACTGAATATCCGCCCTCCAAGAGTTTGGGGCTATTTTCTGAGAAATGACAGCGGTCGGCGATTTCAGCATTCATTTCCGAATTATCGGACAGACTCTGAAAGTCCGCCCTCCGAGAATCACTACAAGTTAAAACTTTTGGTTTTTTACGCACAATCCGCAACAGGTAGCACCATAGGTGAAAATGAAGAAAAAGTCGAAAGAACCGGAACTTCCCGATTTACCGGAAGCAGATGAAGATCTGGAAAACCTGGATCTTGAGGATGAGACCACAGAACTTGAAGAATCGGAGTTTTTAAACGATTCTGAGGAGAAGGAGGCATTCGATGAACTTGAGGATTCTGAGGAGTCCGAAGATAGCGTCGAGACGGACGCGTCCAACGAGAAATATGAAGAAGAAGACGAACTAACCGCCGACGCAGTCAAGGAATTTGACTTCGACGAATCCTTTGCCCTATACGATGAAGTCCTTGCGGCGTCGCGGCCTCGACGCGCCAGTCGGGAAAAATACCAGGCGCGGTTCGAGAGCGAGAGCCGTTTGAACTGGCTGGTCACCGATTTTTCCGGCATCACGACCAGCGTCTATGAAGCGGTGATGGTCGCCGCTCATCGGGCGCGTCAAATTGGTCGTCGTCAGAAACAGCAGATCGATGCTTTTAACAATGAGGTGGAAGCCACTGAATTGGTCAATGTTGAAGACGATACCCCCGAAGAGCCCGGCATCGACCATTTTCACCACATCAAGCCGACCGTCTACGCGCTGAAGGAACTGAAGGAGGGCAAGGTCGCCTTCTATTATCCCGAAGAGCGAGAGAAGTGAACCCCTCCAGCGACAGCCAGCCTGAATCCCCCGCCCCGCCGCTAAACTTTCTGACTCTGGCGGGGAAACGCATTGTCCTCATTGTTACCGGTGGGATTGCGGTGTATAAGTCCTGCGAGCTGGTGCGCATGATACAGCGCGCTGGGGGTGACGTTCGAGTAGTAATGACCGCCCATGCCTGCGAGTTCGTGGGCGCGACGACCTTTGCCACTTTGTCGGGATATCCGACTTTGACCGAAATGTTTCCCGAGCCCGCGCCCAGCGATCCGGTCCACCTGACTCCGGCGCATTGGGGTGATCTTCTGGTTGTCGCTCCGGCAACCGCAAATTTTATCGCCAAGACAGCACTGGGCTTAGCCGACGATCTGGCGAGCACCGTGGCGCTGTCGTTCGCGGGACGAACGCTGGTCGCCCCGGCCATGAATCCTCTGATGTGGGACAATCCCGCGGTGCAAGCGAATATCACCCGGCTGGCAGAATGGGGAACCAAATTCATCGGTCCGGAAATTGGGATGATGGGTGGAGTCCGCGAAAATCCAGGTCGAGGCCGCATGAGCGAACC
>CAZCEM010000280.1:0-3991 GCA_964497555.1 uncultured bacterium | reverse complement strand
TCGGAGGCCCGACCTACGCGCTTTGAAGGGGCTATTTTCTGGGAAATGACAGCAGGTGTCAAGTATTTTCTGCCCCCCTTAATAGAATTAGCGTGCCTTTACGGCACGATGTTTAAGTTTTTCAAAGCCTTCCGCGCCGCTTCCTGCTGCGCCGCCTTTTTGCTCTTGCCCTCACCGCGGGCGAGGATTCGGTTGTTCAAGGAAACTTCGACTACAAAAACCTTCTCGTGATCCGGTCCCCGCTCGCTGATGGTAGAATAAACCGGCGTGTGCCCGTTGTTGGACTGAGCGTATTCCAAAAGCTGGCTCTTGAAGTTGGTATCTAGTTTCTCATCGACAACCTCGTCTATTACCGGGATGAGATTGCGCTTGACAAACCTTTCCGCGGCCCGCCGTCCGCCGTCCAAATATATCGCCGCCACCACTGCCTCGAAGGCGTCCTCCAGAATCGATAAGCGAGTGCGCCCTCCGTTTCTCTCCTCGTTCTCGCTCATGATGATATATTCGCCGAGGTGCAGCCGTCGGGAGATCTTCTCCAGCGACTGCCCGCTGACAACCATGGACTTTATCTTACTGAGGTCGCCCTCATTTTTTTGGGGGAAGCGCCGGAAAATATGATCCACCACCACCAACTCGAGCACCGCGTCGCCGAGGAATTCGAGCTGCTCGTTGGCGTAGGACCGCTCCTCGCTCATCTCCTGCAACACCGACCGATGCGTCAAGGCCTGACGTAGTCTTTCCGGATCACGAAACCGATACCCGAGGCGTCGTTCGATATGAACCAACGGCAAGCCTTCCGGGATAGGTCTCGACCGAAAACGGTCGAAATACCGGCCTAATATTCCGAGAGTTAGGATAAACGTTTTACCGCCAAACACGCATTATGACCGCCGAAACCGAAGCTGTTGCTGAGCGCGGTCTTAATCGGACGCCGAACCGCCTGATTGGGCGTATAGTTCAGATCGCACTCAGGATCGGGGATTTCGTAATTAATCGTGGGTGGAATAACGCCGTACTCCATCGCCAGCAGCGAGGCAATCATTTCCACGGCGCCGGCAGCGCCCAACATGTGCCCGTGCATGGATTTGGTCGAGCTAATCGCCACCCGACGGGCATGCTCCCCAAACACCGACTTGATCGCCATGGTTTCAACTTTATCGTTCAATTCAGTGGAGGTTCCGTGGGCGTTGATGTAATCGACGTCAGCCGGCGCCCAGCCCGCTTCCCGCATAGCGATTTTCATCGCCCGGACGGCGCCGTGGGCGTCTTCGGCGGGAGCGGTGATGTGAAATGCATCAGCGGTAAATCCTGCCCCCATCATCTCGCCGTAGATATGCGCGCCGCGAGCGACCGCGTGCTCATACTCCTCTAATATCACCGCGGCCGCGCCTTCCGACATTATGAATCCATCTCGCTGCGCGTCGAAGGGGCGGCTGGAGCGTTGGGGGTCACCGTTGCGGGTGGACAGGGCTTTCAGGTTGCAGAACCCGCCCAGACCCATGGCTGTAATAGGCGCTTCCGAACCACCAGAGACAATAATGTCTGCTTCGTCAAAACGAATAGCCTTGGCCGCGCAGCCGATAGCATGCGCCGAGGTGGCGCAGGCTGAAGTCGTCGCGTAGTTGGGTCCGCGCAGATTGTACAGGATGGAGATGTGCCCCGCCATGATGTCAGCGATGAGCATGGGGATGAAGAAAGGCGATATCCGACGCATGCCGCGATTCAGAAACGCTGAATGCTGCTCCTCGTAAATCTTCATACCGCCGATGCCGGAGCCATAGATTACTCCCGCGCGGTCGCAATCGCAGCGGCTGAAGTCGAGCCCTGAATCCATAACCGCCTGTACTGCCGAAGAGACGCCAAATTGACAGAAATCATCCATGTGCCGCAGTTCTTTGCGGTCGATATAGATGGACGGGTCAAAGTCAATCACTTCTCCCGCGATCTGGCTGGGAAACTCGGCCGCGTCAAAGCGAGTGATTCTTCGGATGCCGCTGCGACCGTTGACGAGGCTGTCCCAGAAGGTTTCCTTGGAACAGCCAAGGGGGGTGACCAGCCCGATGCCGGTCACCACAACCCGTCTTGGTGTTATCGGTGCGAGCGCCACGCTGTACTCTTATTGCTTTTCGGAGAGTTTCTTATGGAGGTATTCCAGCGACTTTCCGACAGTGGTCAGATGTTCAGCATCTTCGTCGGGAATTGTTAATTTGAATTCTTCCTCGAAAGCCATGATAAGCTCGACGGTATCCAGGGAATCCGCGCCGAGGTCATCGACAAATGAGGCTTCTTTAGTTACAGCGCTGGGATCCACTCCCAGTTGCTCCACAATGATTTCTTTGACGCGCTCTTCGTAGTTGGACATGGAATCCTCCTAAGGAAAAGGTAGTTTTGTTTTCTGAATATTGAGAGGGGGAATTTTAGGATTCCTCTCCCGGAGTTTTTTTAGAGGAACGCCACTGCGCCCGCAGTGAGCGGCGGAAGGAACGCAGATATTTGATCTGGCTCATGTAGCTGTCAAAGCGCCCTTCCAGAAATGACTGAATCCGGTCGTCGAGCCTCAGCCTGGCTATCAGCGCCGCTTTCTTGATTGAAGCGGCAATAGCCCGGGCGTCGGAAGCTCCATGGCAGATTATCGACACCCCTTTGACCCCTAACAGAGGCTCCCCGCCCAGCGGCTGATAATCCATGCGGTCGCTAATGGCTCGTCTGACCGCTTCCGACACCGAAGCCGGTAATAGATGGGTCAGCAAGGCTGGCAGTCCTTCGGCGAATTTCACTAAAACATTGCCGACCAACCCATTGGTAACGACCACGTCAGCGGCGCCCAAAGGAATGTCGCGGCCTTCAACGAATCCGATGAAGTTAAAACCGCTGGTTTTAAGCAAAGCATAAGCCTGAACCGCTGCCCGGTCGCCGGTCATCGTCTCCTTGCCAACATTGAGCAGTCCGATGCGCGGGTTTTCAATCCCAATGATGTCGGTCGCATAGACGTGGCCCAAAGAGGCAAACTGCACCAGATGGTGCGGCGTGGCGACAAGGCTGGCGCCTATGTCTATAATGAAGCACGGACCTTCTTTAGTGGGCAGCGTCGTCCCCACGGCAGGCCGCGTGATGCCTGGGCACTTTTCCAATTCAAGCAGCGACGCCATCACCTGCGAGCCGGTAGATCCAGCGGAAACCACACCATCGACGACCTTCTCGCGGTGAAGCCGCAGCGCCGTGCGAATTGCGGAAGCGGGATTGTCACCCTCCAAAAGGGGATCAGCGATCTCAGCTTCCGGCGGAGGCAGGACATCCACTAATTCCAGACCGTCATCGTACGAAGCGGGCATATAATGGGAAAGCCGCTCGATGTTGCCGACCAGAGCAATCTGGATAGGCTCGGGATCCTTCACCGAATCCCGGATCGCCGACATCGCGCCCTGAATTACCGCGGTCGGCGCCTTATCGCCGCCAAAGGCGTCAACCGCGATTTTCATATTGCAATACGACAGTTTTTTTTACCTGACGCCAGCGAAAAAAAGTCATTGACGACAGAAAAGAATGGCTGCCGCGTCGGCTTGCAGAGGCCAAAAACCCTGCCGCCAAAGGCTTAAGCCTCGCGAGGCTGAATTACCTGCCGGCCTTTGTAAAATCCGCAATGCGGGCAGACCGCGTGAGGCAGTTTCATGTTGTGACAGTTGCCGCATTCGACCAGCGTCGGCGCCGTCAGATGATGATGGCTGCGCCGCTTGTCCCGCTTGGTGCGGCTGGTCCTGCGTTTGGGTACGGGCATTATATCCTCAATGTTAAAAACAGTCGCATTAAGAAGTTGCTGCAATCGCTTAAAGTGTTTCCTTAAGCCAGTACAACGTGGTGTGGGATGTGCTCGTCCTGCCCTGATACGGCGTTTCGACCGCAGGATGATGACATCCTGCGGAGCGTGGACTATCCGCCGCATTAACAAGTCGTTGACGCATCGCTGGGTTAAGGTGTCTCTTTGGTATGGGCA
>CAZCEM010000279.1:0-3993 GCA_964497555.1 uncultured bacterium | reverse complement strand
GGCGAGACGCCCGACCTACGCGGCTGGAGGGAGCTATTTTCTGGGAAATGACAGCGAGGAAGAGTTTAAACCAAAAAACAGCAGCAAACAGCAAAAAATCGGGAGTTATTCAGCAGACCCTAATTAAGGCAATCCCCCTGCCCCCCTCCAATAGAAGGGGGGTATTTCCAGTCATAAAGCAAAGTTACCCCCCTTCTATTGAAGGGGGGCAGGGGGGTTGTTAAACTCAATAATGGCTGTTTGAATGCAACTCAGTATGAGTAAGAAACCTAAAACTTCAACGCTACCGCGAATATCAACATCATCCCATTTATAACGTAAAACTGCCGCACCGGCTGTCCTAATTCATGCAGCGCTCGAAGGTCGCACGCTGAGCGGATGGCTCTATCCAAGTCTTTTAATATATACGGCGTCACGATTGACAATGTTCCCAACGGATGGATGAACCTGGTCAATACCAATCCCAGCATCGCCGCGGCGGTTCCCCACACAAACAGCCGGAAACCTACAACCACGCCCTTTCGCCCCAGCCTCACCGCCACCGTAATCTTGCCGGCTCGGCGGTCGTCGTCGATGTCCGATATCGATTGATAATACAGAATGAACGCCACCAAGATTCCAATAGGCAGCGAAATCCCCACCGCTTCCAGCGACAGCCGACCCATCAGCGTTGAGGCTGTCCCCGCCGTAAGTATCGGTCCCATGTTGAGGCCCACCATCAGCTCGCCCAGCCCATGATAGCCATACCGGATGGGTTTAGCGGTGTAAAATACGCTGGAAAAAAACGAGAACAGCATCACCCCGATAAGCCACCACAGCCGGGTCGCCCACAACAGATACAAACCGCACACCAGCGCTATGAAATAGCCCGCGATGAGGAAATTACGTATCTGGTTGGGGGTGATTTTTCCCTCTTGAATCACCCGGCTGCCGCCGATGCCTCCGGAGGCATCAACCCCGCCGAGATGCTCGAAGTAGTCGTTGGCAAGGTTAGTGTTCAGATGGACCAAAAACGACGCCAACAGTATCACCAGCCACATGCCAGTATCCCACGCGCCCGCTTTGGCAGCTACCGTGCCCCCCAGTGCCAGCGGGATGATGGTGGCGATGAAGAACTTCGCCCGGCTGGCTTGAATCCAGTCTCGCCATGAAACTGTGCTCACGGGACAATCCCCTCGTGCAGGCAGGCGATCCCAAAGGTCAGCGGGAAGGCTTGGACCTCTGTAAATCCTGCCTCGACAAACAACTCACTCAGTCGGTCGGGATGAAGAAAGCCCTGGATGGACTCGGGCAGGTACCGGTATGCAGCGCTGTGTTTAGCCACCAGCCGACCCAGCAGAGGGATAATGACGTTCAGGTACCAGAAGAAGAACCGCTGCAGCCGCAAGCTGCGGGGGAAGGTCATCTCCAACACCAATACCTTGCCGCCGGGACGCACCACCCGCGCCATCTCGCGCAGCGCTCCCAGCCGGTCGGGGATATTGCGCATCGCGAAGGCGCTGGTCACCGCGTCGAAACATGCGTCGGGGAAGGGCAGTATCATCGCGTCCGCGGCAGCGTAGTGTATCCGGCTGCTCAAATCCTTGCGGGCGGTCTTCACCACCGCCGAGTCCAACATCCGCTTGACGAAATCCACGCCGATGACGGTCGTCTCTGGACGTCTTGAGGCAGTGTCCAGCACCACGTCGCCGGTGCCGGTGGCGACGTCCAGCACCCTCCGAACGTCCTGCGACAGCTGCCGGACTAAAAAGCGCCTCCAAGCCACGTCCCGCCGAGCTGACATGATCCGGTTCATCAGGTCATAAGTGGGCGATATTTCGTCGAACATCCGCTTGACGACGGCGATGCGCTTGTCTGCCGGCCATTCTTCGACGGGTCGATGATTCAAAGCTGGTTCCATTTGCAGAAGATGTGTTCGAAAACGTCGAAAGTTTCGTACAACGCAATACCCACTCCCGCCAGCGTCACCATGCCCACAAATAGGTGCGGGATGTTCGCGCGCCCCCAGGCGTCGATGATGTAGAAGCCCATGCCCCAGTTGGTGCCGATGGATTCCACAAAAAACAGCACCGCCACCACCGTGCCGGTGGTGATCCGCAGCGCGGTCAGAATCGAGGGCAGGCAGGACGGAAGAATCACGTGTTGAAACAAATGCCGCCGAGAGCCGCCGAGGCTCAGCAGCGAATACCGCGCAGCTTTGCTGACCGAGCGAGCCGCGTCGCGGGTGGTGATGAGAAGCTGAAAGGACAGAATCAGCCACAGCATGGCGATCTTGCTGACCTCGCCCAGCCCGAACATCAGCATCACCACCGGCAGCAGAACAATTTTGGGAATCGGATAGGACAGGTAGATGAGCGGACGCGCCAGCCGGTCGGCTCGGCGGCTAAGCCCCAGAAACAACCCAAAGGGCACCGCCGTGATGAAAGCCAGCGCCAGTGCGGTCAAGATGCGGAACAGCGACATGCTGAGATGGCGATAAAAGGAGGCTGTGTGCAGCTCGTGGAAGATTATCGTCAACACCTTCAGCGGCGGCGAGATAACAAACTCCCCTGCCAGCCGGGAGCCTATCTCCCAGACCACCAGCGCCGCGGCGATGACCAATGGATATTCCCAGCGCAGTTTCACAGCAGCCTCTCTAAAGCCTTTCGAACCTGCCGCGCGAGCAGGTTGAACTCGTCGCTGCTGCGGTAGTCGGTTTCGCCACAGTCGGGATTGTCGATTATCGTCATCAGGCGACCCGGTTTACCGCCCATGACCGCGATGCGCCGCCCCAGCATAACGGCTTCCTGCACGTTGTGAGTGGCAATTATCATCCCGAAGCCGCGCGAGTGCCAGGTCTCAAGAAGCAAGTCTTGGAGCCGTTCGCGGGTGAGGGTGTCCAGGGCCGCGAAGGGTTCGTCCAGCAGCAACAGACGGGGATGCAGGATCATGGCTCGAGCCAGAGCTACCCGCTGTTTCTGTCCGCCGGAAAGCTGCTGGGGATAGACGTCGATTTTCTCGCCGATATCCAGCCCCGAGAGCGTGGTTTCTATTAGTTTGGGCGTGAAGCGTTCCCTTCGGATGCGAAGCCCCAGTTCCACGTTCCGCCGGACGGTCTTCCAGGGGAACAGACCATAGTCCTGCAACACCAGCGCTATCTCGCGCCGATGCTCCCGCACTGGGACGCCATCGAACAAAACCCGCCCGGCGGTCGGCTGCTCCAATCCCGCTAACAGCAGCAGCAGCGTCGATTTGCCGCAGCCTGAAGGCCCCACCAGCGTCAGGCTGTCCCCGGCGGCGAGGCTCAGGCAGATGGTGGACACCGCCTGAATCCCGCCGTTCACGGGATAAGTCTTGCTGATGTTGTCGAGAACAACCAAATCAGGGCAGCAGGCTCGAATTCACAATGCTGTGATAGGCAATGTCTGTCGAGATGGCGTTCTTCGCCTTCAGCCAGCCGGTAACCACCGCCATCAGCGTCGAATCAGGCGCTGACAGCGGTGGGAACTTGGGTGTGGGGTAGGTGTCTTTAAGCTGCTCCGGCAGGCGGATGTATTGAATCATATAGGCGCGGGCCGAATCTGGCTGGGCGTTGAGGAAGCCCTCAGCAGCTTGTACGCCCCGCAGGAAGGCGGTTACGGCGTCAGCGTGCTCGTTGATGAAGGCTTGTGAGAACACCAATACCGTCTGGCTTTCGACCAGACTCGAATCATCGGCAATAAGTACCGCTCCGCCGGTAACAGCCGCCGTCACCAGCGGCTCCGGCAGCACCGCTGCATCGACCTGACCGGACATCAGCATCTGAAACCTCATGCCGATGTTCTTCATCTCCAGCCTGGCGATCTTATCCGCTGCCAATCCGCGGTCGGTGAGCAGCCTTTCGGCGACGTAGTCTATCACCGTGTTGCTGGACAGGGCGATGGGCTTATCCGCCAGTGAGGCTGCGGTCTGGTATTCACCGCTGGGATTTGCCAGCACGCCGAACATGCGGCGGTCGGCAGCGCTGTTGTAGTT
>CAZCEM010000278.1:0-3997 GCA_964497555.1 uncultured bacterium | reverse complement strand
ATGCCAAGAGGTTCCAAGCGTGTTGGTTTTATTATTCAATGTCAGCTTGTTTCGCGGGAATTGTCATGGTGGCAGCCCCACCACGAAGGATGAAAATCGCCTCAGCCGTAGGTTGTGGACGCCCTGCGGCACACTGGTGGTCGGGCTCGGAGGCCCGACCTACGCGCTTTGAAGGGGCTATTTTCTGGGAAAATGACAGCAGTCGGAGAACTTCAGCATTATGGGTCAGTTTCTTTCAGTCCGCCCTGCGCGGGCAGGGAGTCCCGCGCTACCAATGAACGAGCGGGGTTAGAATGGATTCCAGCTTCCGCTGGAATGATGCCAAGAGGTTCCAAGCGTGTTGGTTTTATTATTCAATGTCAGCTTGTTTCGCTGGAATGACAATGGAGGTTATTCCGGCTGTTTGGGGAGACACTCCACCAGCACACCCCGGATGGTCTCAGCCACTTTATTTAATGGAACGTACTGCCGCTCGCCGCTCCAGCGGTTCTTGACCTCGACGACCTTCTTATCCAGATTCCGCGTTGATATCACCACATGCGCCGGAATGCCCAGCAGGTCGGCGTCCTTCATCTTCACGCCAGGCCGGGCTTCCCGGTCGTCAATCAGCACCGCGAAGCGGGCGTTCTTGAGGGAATCGTACAGTTCCTCGCCGACCCGGTTGACTTCCGCTTCGCCGCCGATGGGCACTATGAGGCAGTCCAACGGCGCGAGGGCGCTGTTCCAGCGGATGCCGTCAGCATCGGCGCTGCCTTCTATTGCCGCTGCCAGGATGCGCTCTAAGCCGATGCCATAGCTGCCCATGACGATGGGCTGGTCAACGCTGTTCTCATCGAGGAACACCGCGCGCATGGCAGCGGAGTATTTCGTCCCCAGTTTAAATATATGCCCCAGCTCAATCGCCTTCAAGATGCGCAGAGGTTTATGGCAGACCGGGCATTGCTCGCCGGTTCTAACGACGCGCAGATCGACGTAAGCCTGCGGCTTGACGTCGCGCTCGAACTCCAGCCCCATCACGTGATAGTCATTGCGGTTCGCGCCCGTCGCCATGCCGCCGACGCCTTGCAGCCGCAGGTCCGCGTAGATGGGCAGCCTATGCTTGCCGTGAGGGCCTAAAAAGCCCACCTCTGCACCCATCCAGTCCTTGACCTCGTCGGGCTGAGCGGGGCGTATCATGCCTTTGGCAAGCCGCATCAGCTTAGATTCGGACAGTTCGTCTTCGCCCGAAATCAGCGCCATGATGGGACCCTGCGGACCGACGTAGATGAGCGTCTTTACCATTCGGCCCGCCGGGACGCCTAAGAACTGCGAAACCTCTTCGACCGTCCGTCTGTTGGGGGTGGAAACTTCTCGTAGAGGCTCGTGAATTCCCTGCGGCACAGGATCCGGACGGGATTCAGCGACCTCCATATTGGCGGCATAGCCGCAGAAATCGCAGCGTGCTGCTTCGTCTTCGCCGGCTTCGGATTCGAACATGAACTCCTGCGACTTGCTGCCGCCCATCAACCCTGATGATGCACCGACGATGAAGAAGTCGATTCCGCATCGCGTGAAGATGCGCTTGTAGGCGATGCGATGCAGCTCATAAGCGCGGTCGAGTCCCTCTTCATCGCGGTCGAGGGAGTAGGCGTCCTTCATGATGAACTGCCGCAGGCGCAACATCCCGCCGCGGGGACGCGGCTCGTCGCGGAACTTGGTCTGAAACTGATACCAGATCTGGGGCAGGTCGCGCCAACTGCGCACTTCGCCACGCGCCAGATAGCAGATGATCTCCTCATGGGTGGGCGCCAGGCATTTGTCCTGACCCTTCCGGTCCTTCAGGCGGAACATCTCATCGCCGAAGTCGGCGTTGCGGCCGGTCTCGTCCCAAATTTCCAGCGGCGTCAACGCGGGCAGGAAGAACTCCTGACCGCCGATGGCGTTCATCTCCTCGCGGACGATGTCCGTGGCTTTACGGACAGCCGTCCAGCCGAGGGGCAGATATGAATAAATGCCGGCCGCCAGCATCCGCACCAATCCGGCGCGCAGCATCAGCTTATGCGAAACGGTGATGGCGTCAGCGGGCGTTTCCCGCAGAGTGGGCGCAAAGAAGTGCGTTCGTCGCATTGACTATCCGAATATAACAATCAGAGAAAAGGTAACCTTAAATTTAAATACGGCTTATCAATTATGCAAGCCTATCCCATCTTATGATAGAATGCAGAAGGCAGAATGCAGAATGCAAAATGCAGAATGCAAAATGTAAAATGTCTAAATCCCAGAGCCAATAACCATATCCACCGGCAGGGAAGGCGGAACCTTCAATTCCCGATTAGCCGCGACCAAACGCCCGGCCGACCAGGCTTGCAGCTCGTACTCACCGTCCGGTAGATTATTAAACCGATACCATCCGCCTCTATCAATGCTGGTCTCTAAACGCAGAGTTTCACCTGATAATACTATCGTAGTAGCTGCTGGCGGCAGGGAATCAGCCAGCGTAACCAGACGCCCATATATCGAGGGGTAATTGATAGCCTCGAAGGCGTTGACGATGCCGCAGCCGTAAGCGGTATCTGGGCGGATGGCGCGGTCAGCGGTCTCAAGCAGCGCCTCTACTACGCGCGAAGGACTCCAGTCGGGATGCGCTTCGATGACCAGCGCCGCAACGCCCGCTACGAGGGGGCACGCCAGCGAAGTGCCGCTCCAGCGCGCATATTTGTTCCACGTCATCGGCTGAACGCACACTACTCGCCTGCCCAGCGCCGCGATGTCCGGCTTGAGCCGTCCATCCGCCGACGGTCCCCGCGAGGAAAAGCCCGTCACCCGCCCAGTGCTGTCCACCGCCGCTACCGCCAGAACGCCCGGAGCATCCGCCGGTGCACCAATAGTGACTAGTCCAGGTCCACCGTTGCCCGCGGAGTTGCAGATTATCAGCCCTAGCTCGCTGGCGCGCTGAGCCGCCCGGCTGATGAGCGGCGTACAGCCGTCGTAATCCGCAGCGCTGTACCAGTCGCGGTAGGTCAGTGAACTCGACACTACGTCCGCACCGTGCCATTCCAGCCACTCCAATCCCGCTATCCAGTAGTCCTCCTCGGCACGGGTTTCAGAACTGGTCTCTTCTGTCTTGGCGACAATCGCCGTTGCGCGAGGGGCGATTCCGACTAAATGCCCCGGCGACCAGCCAACTATCACCGACAGACAGGCAGTGCCGTGGCTGGCTTGCCCCCGCTGGTCTGTGCGGGGATCGTAGGATGGGTCGGGATCGTTGTGGATGAAATCATACTGCCCTACGACGTTCAATCCCGCGAACGCCTCGTGGTCAAGCTGGAAGCCGGTGTCCAGCATCCCCACCAGCACGCCTTCGCCGGTGAAGCCCGCGGCATGGGCTTCGATTACCCCAGCCTGCTCGGCCTGATAGAAAGACTGTCCATAAGAACCCAGCGGGATCAGCGAGTAGTCAAGGGAGAGGGCGGGCTCGTCTTCATCACCCCAGAGGTCGTCCCGTTCAATCTCATCCCGGTCCAACAGCGACACCCGCCGCAGCTCGGATACGCATTCCAAGGATCTCAACCGCGCCAAAGCCGCATCGTCGGCGAGGGCGCTGAGGCCGTTCAGCCAGCGCGACTGGATGACGACCGCAGCGCCGGCGGTTTGGACGGCTTGAAGGTATTTGGGACAAATCGGCGCGTCGAGAAGACTGACGCCGGCGCCGGCCTTATGCCGCCGCGCCAGTGTTCGAGGTGGGAGGTCTTCCTTCAGACTGGCGAGGGTCGATTCCACGCCGCTGCCTTTGTCTCGGAAGATGATCCAGACCTTTTCGGTATCAGCTGAGGACAGCTGGCAAAGAACAGCGATTGCGGCCAACGTCAGCAGCCAAGTTTTGACGCCGGCGACACAAGCCTTGGCTGAACGGCAGCGTTTGTTGGCGAATAGGTCAAACACCATCTTCTCGCAATAAGTCCGCATTATTAATGGGTGCAAAATCATTTGGTCATTCGTTGTCATTTCCCAGAAAATA
>CAZCEM010000277.1:0-4007 GCA_964497555.1 uncultured bacterium | reverse complement strand
GTTGTGGACGCCCTGCGGCACACTGGTGGTCGGGCTCGGAGGCCCGACCTACGCGATAGGAGGGGGGCTATTTTCTGGGAAATGACAGTGTGAAACTTCAGTATTTATGGAATGGTAATGATAAACAATGACCAGCCTTATCTTTGAACGCCGGGCGTCGGTTAGTCTGTGGAAGATTCTACCCTTCACCATTATCCGTGAACCAGATTGGCAGTTCCGCGAAGCGGCGCTTGGTCGCGGTGACGATGAACTCGGTCAACTCTTCCTCAGTGTCGCGCGATAATGCTTCCGCAGCGAAGGTCCTTGCCTCCGCTGCCGACAACGACCGGATGATTTTTTTTACCTGCGGCAGCGCCACCGGGCTGGCTGACAACTCGTCAATTCCCAGCCCCACCAACAGCATCGTCGCCAGCGGACTCGCCGCTAGTTCGCCGCACATCGCCACTGGTATCCCCGCCGTGTGTCCAGCGTCGATGGTCATCTTGATGAAGCGGAGCATCGCGGGATGCAGCGGACGGTAATACCGCTGCACCCTCTCGTTGCCTCGGTCAACCGCCAGAGTAAACTGCGTCAGGTCGTTGGTGCCAATGGTGAAGAAATCGACTTCCTTCGCCAGCTTGTCAGCCATCACCACCGCCGACGGCAGTTCGATCATCAACCCTATTTTCACGTCCGAATTGAATCCCTGTCCCTCGATGAACAACTCCTGCTTTACTTCAGCAAGATGCTCCTTGATGAGACGAACCTCACCCACGCCGGAGATCAACGGGAAGATGATTTTGGCGGAATAGCCCATCGCTGCTCTCAGTATGGCTCGCAGTTGGGTGTGCAGCAGTTTCGGCTGATCCAGCGACACCCGAATGGCCCGCCAGCCCATAAATGGATTGGCTTCGGTGGGATGAGGCATGTCGGGGAAGACCTTGTCTCCGCCCAGGTCGAAGGTGCGTATCGACACTGGATGCGGCGCCAGCGCTTCAATTACATGACGGTACTCGCGGTATTGGTCTTCCTCGTCGGGCAGGCGGCTGTGAGCCAGAAACAGGTATTCGGTGCGGAACAGCCCCACGCCCTCGGCATGACGCGCTAAAACCGACCGCACCTCCTGCGGCAGCTCCAGATTAGCCCGCAGCGCCACCCGCTTCCCGTCGGTGGTCTCAGCCGGAAGCCGCTCGACCTCCGTTAGGCTCCGGATGTAATCCTCATAGCGCCGCCGTTTGACGACGTAGGCTTCCAGCGTCTTCTTGGTTGGGCGAATGATGACCTTGCCGCTGTTGCCGTTGACGATGATCTTATCATCGGTCTCGACCAGCGTCGTCAAGTGTTTCAGTCCCACCACCGCTGGGACCTCCAGCGCCCGGGTCAGTATGGCGGTGTGCGACGCTGCGCCGCCCTGATCGGTGGCGACCGCGTGGATGTGGTCCTCCAGCAGGTGAGCCGCGTCCGATGGGAGCAGGTTGTCCGCCACCAGGATCATCCGCTCGGTTATGGGTTTGAAGGCGCCTTGCGCGTCGCCCAGCAGGTTTTGGATGATCCGGCGCCCGACGTCATGGATGTCCTGAGCCTGCTGCCTTATGCTTTCCTCTTCGATTGAGGTGAAGCTGCGTTTAAGCGCGTCGGTGGTGCGCTGAACCGCTGCTTCGGCGTTGGTGCCGTCGATTCGGATGAGGTGTCGGACTTCGTCGATGAGCATCTCGTCGTCCAGCAGCGCAGCCTGCACCTCGAAAATCTGCGCGACCTTCTCGCCCGCTTGATGACTCATGTATTCCTTCAACACCACCAATTGCCGTCGGGAAGCCTGTACGGCGGCTTCCAACCGCGCAATCTCGTCGTCACGGCCTTCGGGCAGCACGCAGAACTCCCGGAATTCAGGCTCATCGTGGCGGAAAAGGAAAGCGTCGCCGATGGCAATCCCCGGCGAGGTGGGGATTCCGATGAGGATCTTCTCGCTCATCGCCGACTCCCCGCGTCAGTATGCCGCGCGGTCACTTCATCCTCCAGCCCAGCGACCGCGGCGGTCTTTCCAGCAGGCTGCCGCCGTCCCCGCCGACCAGGCTGAGCGAACGTGGAGCAGGACCCAAAGCAGTCTGCTCGCGGGGCATATCCACAGCACGCAGGCGGCCGGTCTCAGCGTGGGATATTTCAAAGGATTTCTCAGCCCATTGGTATATCTCGCGATCCAATCCCTGCGCCAGCAAGTCTTCAGTGAATTTGCGCCGGCCCTTGACAATATCGTCGATGTACCACTCAATTTGTTCTTGGTCGTAGAAATGCTTGGGGTCAAACTCGCTGAGGTCGAAGCCTTCGACCTGCGCAATCTGCAGCGTGCCCAAGCAGCCTTTCTCGTAACGGTTGACGCCCCGCAGGTCGCCGCGTTGGATGGCAGCCATCAACGGAATCGGCACTCGAACCGCTTTGCGTATCATTTTCTTTTTCTTGCCCGCGCCGTCGCCCTCCTCGACAATTTCGCCGACGCCGCCGGTGTTGTACTGGAAGGTGCGAATTCGTCCCGGGAACCGGTCAATCAAACCCATGAGAATATCCCGGAAGTGGTTGACTTTCTTGGCGTTGGAACCGACGATGAAGGGATCAGTGCCGACCACGCGGGTGGATTCGCCGGCTTTAGCGGGTGTGGAAGCGTAGCTGTGGGTGGATTCGCCCCACATATAAGCCAGCACCGCCTGCTTAGGATCCAATTCCTGCGCGAAGGGCATGAAGGTGTTTCGGCGGGTGATGAAGGCTAAGACCAAGCCGTCCAGCTCGTCGAGCGGCGGCAGGTTTAAGCCTGGGTAGTCTATACGCACCAGCTTCCTGCCGCGTTTGACGCGCATCTTGTCCTTGCGAACCACCGCCCGGCCGTTGCCGCACAACGACTCGTCCAGAAAGTCCGGATTGCCCTTATAGTCAACCATTACGTTCTCATAGAAGGCGGTCTCGTCGATCAACGAC
This sequence comes from uncultured bacterium, assembly GCA_964497555.1. Lineage (GTDB taxonomy): Bacteria > Electryoneota > AABM5-125-24 > Hatepunaeales > Hatepunaeaceae > CAZCEM01. Next base: position 1,061 of record CAZCEM010000277.1, on the reverse strand, counting down.
CAGTACATGGCTTCCTGCAGCTTCACATCGACGTCGGTCTTGACGAAGAAGTTCGCTTCCGAGCCGTAAGCTGAGCCGTCCTTGCGCAGGAAGACGATGTCGTCTTGAATGACCTGTGTGCCTTCGCCCTCGTTTTCGTTAAGCCCCAACTGGTGGCAGGACCAGGTCGATTTGCCCGTGGCGGACAGCCCGAACAGCAGAACGCCGTATCGCTTGAGCGTGCCGTCTTTGGCGTCCTTGACCGTGACCAGCTTGTCGCCGGCGTGCAGACCCAGCATCCCCTCCTTGTCAGCGGAGTACATGGCTTGGCGCAGAAATCCTTTCTTGTCCTCGCCCATGTAGTCCGAACCCAAGCAGATGTTGATGTGATATTCCGGCAGAGCCAGAACCTGTTGTCGGAGGAGATGTTCGTCAGGGATATGTATCATGGTGAATTCAGGTCCCGGCTTGCGCGGATCCGGCTCGCTGAGGGTGGTGCCCCACATCAGCGCCAGTCGGTAGTTGGTCGGATCGGCGATGGATACATACAGGTTGCAGATAGGATTGTAACTGGAATTGCAGCCCATCTGGCGGCGTATATGCACCATTGGCAGCTTCCGCATGAGCTGCAGAACTTTATGCAGTTGATCCGGGGCTTTGGCGATGATATCCTTGTGTTCTTCGCTCGGACGGGGCAACAGCACCGACGACGAGCCGAGATAGACCGTCTTGGGACCGATGCGGCTGGAGATGAAGGACCGCCAAGCCCAGGCACCGTTTTTAGTCCGAATGCCGTGCCGGCAAGCGGGTTCGCGCACTTGCTTAAGGTTCAGGTGGAGAATGTTGGGCCCGTTGAGGGTGTGCTGGAGGTTCTCGGCGAAATACCGATAGGATGCCTCGTCGTAAAGGTCGCTCATTAGGTGGAATTTCCCTCTTCCAAGTCTTTTGGCCAGACAAGTTGGACATTCTGCGGAAACAGCAGCTGAGAACGGTTGGATTTCATCCGCTCCCATGCTTATAACTACTAAATATAAATGTTTTCAAGGAATCTTGCAAGTTCTTGAGACGGAAGCTTTGCAGCA
>CAZCEM010000276.1:0-4018 GCA_964497555.1 uncultured bacterium | reverse complement strand
GGGGCGGGGGTGGGTGCTCGATGAAATACGGCTGTCGGTGAATAACATTGTCGCTGTCGATGAACCGAGCGGAAACGTCGCGCGGGAGGCGGCTGATATCGCTGGATTTCCCAATCCCTGCAACGGTCAGTTGCTGCTACGGTATAACTTGGCTCAACCTAACGACGTTGTGCTGTTGGACGTTCAGGGACGGACGGTGATGTCGCTGTCGCTGCCGGCGGGGGCGGGTATAAGGGATTTTAACTTGCAGCGGCTTGCCACGGGCCGATACTATCTAACGCTGTCCGGAGAAAGCGCCGACCGCGTCCAGCCCATCATACTGCTGAAGTGAAGCGGCGGACGAAGAGTCCACCGTTCTGATTTCATACGGCATAAGGCTCGAAGGCTTCTTTGGGCGCTCCGCACACCGGGCAGACGTCGGGCGCCTCCTCGCCTTCGTGAATGTAGCCGCAAACGGTGCAGCGCCATTTTTTCATTTTATTCTCCTTCAATTTCAGCCCTCGAACGTCGTATCAGTTATGCTTTCCTCCGCTCCCAAATCGCCCTTTCGTAACACTCCAACCGCTTCATCACCCTCGCTTCTGAGGAAAACAACTTCAAAGCCCGCGCCCTCGCAGCTGCTCCCATCCGATTTCGTTCGTCCTGGGTCATGGCGAGCAGTCTGGCAAGCGCATCAGCAAGCGCGGTCGCGTCTCTTGGCGGCACGATGAATCCGGTCTCGCCGTCGGCGACTATTTCGGCCGATCCGGCTAAGTCCGAGGCTACAGCGGGAAGGCCCATTGCTTGGGCGTTCAACAGGGCGCCCGACAGGCTCTCAATGCTGGTGGATGCGTTGACCGCCGCGTCGCTGACCTTCAGTACTCGCTCCGGATCCCGCCGGTAGGACGACAGGGTGACTCGCTCCTGAATTTCAAGCGCGTTGACCAAATCCTTTAGACGGTCGGTTTCGCGGCCGACGAAGAGGAAATGAGCCTTTTCGCCTCGCTTTTTAAGCTCCGCGGCAGCTCGGAGGGTGACATCCTGCCCCCGCCATTCCGCCCAATTGCCAAGCTGAGTGATAATGGGACCACCTTCCGGAATCACCAGTTCCTCCCGAAGACCGTCAGCATTCACGGCATCTGGCTCGGCGCAGGCGGGATCGAATTCCCCATATACTACGTCGATCTTTTCGGCTCGGATGAGGCCGGTCTCAACCATACTGCGCTTCAGCGCTTCACAGTTAGCGATGATGCGGTTCACACGCGGGAGGCGGTATTTCAGGGCTTGGAAGACGTCCAACCGGCGGCTCACTCCCCGGTAGAAAACGACGGCGTGGCATGGCAGCCCCAGCGAAGCGTACAGCACGTGATGCTGAGCCTGTCCTTTGACAGCCTCAACCACGTCGGGCTGGAATTCACGCAGCGTTCGGCGCAGGGCGAGGATACTGCGCACTGTGGCGGATTTATTGAGGGGCGCCAGCGTGAAGGGGATGTCGAGGCTTCTCAGCCGGTCAAAACCCTCGCAGTCGTTCTCCAGGTCGGGACCCCACACCGCCATCACATCGACACCGGCTTTCTTTAGACCTGCCAAGGCATACAGCGACTGATGCGAGCCGCCGGAATAGATGCCTCCGTGTCCGACTGCAATCAAAACGCGCACAGATCAGCCAATAAAGCTCTCTAATGTTAAGGAGAAACATGTCCAGCAAGCTGGACATGCCACACGCCGTTTCGCCTTGGAGGGCGGACTTTCAGTCCGTTCTTGCGCCGTCAGGCGCATCATTCCAGCGAAAGCTGGAATCCATACTCTCGCGTAGGACAAGCGTCCCGCTTGTCAACCGAGACGGTTGACCTACGCGTCCCCCAGGGGCTATTCTCAAAGGAATGTCGGGCTCGGAGACCCGACCTACGCGTCCCCCAGGGGCTATTCTCAAAGGAATGTCGGGCTCGGAGACCCGACCCATGCGGCAACCATACGGCTATTTTCAAAGGAATTCAAACCGTCGTCAGCAGCTCCGCAGCCTTCCCGGCGCTGTGGGTGAAAATGACCAGCCCGTCGGTGTTGTCGATGCGTTTGACCACCGACCGCCAATAATCTCCAAAACACACCACCGGTCGGATGGGGATGAAACCTTTGAGCTGAGTCTCCACCACCATTGACAACTCGACCAACGTGCCGCTGGAACCGGGCATCACCAAATAGCCGTCCGCCAGAAACACCAGCGCTAACAGGCGCTGGTCCCAGCGGGAAACCTCCCAGCAATGGTTTTGGTAATTATTGGGTTCGCCTTCCGGCAGGTTGGCGCACAACAATCCAACCGCCGAGCCTCCCGCCGCGCGCGCCCCGGCGGCCGATGCAGCCATGACGCCGCCGTAGCCGCCGTTATAGACAATCGCTCCCCGCTTGGCGAGTTCGGAGCCGGCCTTAAAGGACCAGTTCCACACCAGCGAATCCTCCTCAACCGCCGACCCCCCAAAGACAGCTATCATCCGCGGCCGGCGCGCGCCTTGAGCCTTGGTGAGCAGTTCCCGCTTGCGTGAAGCGAGGATTCCAAACCAGCTTTCCTTAATTACCGATATCTCAATCACGGAAACACCTTGCTGTAAAAGCTGAGAATGATGACCGGCTTGCAGTCGGATTAACGCTGCCTCAGACGCCGGCGGACCAGCCAGACCGAGCCGTAGATGAACGGCGTGTCAGCCAACGCCAACGCCACCTTCACCACGTACTGACCGATTATCAGCGAACCTAACGCCCTCAGTTCCATCTTTCCCCAAAACGCCAGGGAGATGAATAAAACCGTGTCGATGAACTGCGACAGCATGGTCGAGAGGTTGTTGCGGATCCAGATGTGCCGCTCGTGGGTCAGCCGCCGCAGCAGGTGATACATCCAGACGTCGTGGTACTGGCTGACCAGATAGGCAACAACGCTGGCGCCGGTTACGCGCAGGATCATGCCTGCGACGCCTGCGAAGGCGTCGTTGAGCGGCCAGTCGGGTTTGGCTGGCGCCAGCGTCGCCAGCCAAACCAGCGCAATGACCACCAGATTAGCGATAAAACCATTGAATACTACCCGATTAGCGCGAGCCTTGCCCCAAACCTCAGAGATAACGTCCGTGCATAGATAGGTTACGGCATACGCCAGCACCCCGCCGGGGAATACCAGCATCCCCAGCACGGGGAATTGCACCGCCACCAGCTTGGCGGCAAGAAACTGGGATATCACCAGCGCGGCAATGAAAATGCTGAAAAAGACCGAAAAGCTGGGGTCGCCTCCCTTAGGCGATTCCAGGGGCGGATTGCTTGATCCCAACGAGACGGCTCCGGTAAAACGTGGTTGTATAGCAACCGGCGTCGGTTAAAAGCCGACGCCGGTTGGAGTTGTTGTAAGCTGAGCTTCCGAATCTACTTGACCAGCAAGGCTTTCTGGATGAAGACCCGGTCGGAGGTGCTCATCCTTATTATGTACAAACCCGCGGGGAGGTAGTGACCGCTGAAGGACAGGGATTTCGATCCGGCGGACTGTTCCTCATCCAGCAGAAGCAGCGTCTCCTTGCCGGCGACGTCCAAAACTGACAATCGCACCCGGCAGACTTGCGGCAGGTCGTAGCGAATCTTCAGCTCGCTGTTGAACGGGTTGGGGAATGGCCTATGGAGCATGTATTCCTTCGGCAGTGAGGCGCCGGAAGAATCCGTTGACAGCGGTTCGACATGGCAAATAAAAGGCCGGCTGCACGCCGTCGAATCGAGGTCGTCGTAAGCCCACACCTGCCACTGCACCTCCGCGCCAACATCCGGATCCAACACAAAAACCTGCCGGGATACCGAAAAGAAGGTGTCGGCGACGTCGTAGAACCAGCGCGACTGCCGTCCGAAGTAGAGGCCTATGGCGTAGGTTACCGTTGAGTCTTCGACGACGTCCACGGAAGCGCGCCACCGGAAGACGACATTAGGACTTGAAGCCACACGGGCGTTGTCCGAGGGGGACACCAGATCGAACCGCGACGGCGGATCATTCACGCTGAGGACGGTGACGCCG
>CAZCEM010000275.1:0-4033 GCA_964497555.1 uncultured bacterium | reverse complement strand
GAATCTGGTGGCGTATTACCCGGTGCAGCCCCAGTCCGCGCCCGACGCATTAGCCAATCTGGAGACCCTGGTGCTCGCCAAGGACGGCGCGGGACATTTCTACAATCCAGAATGGGGCTTCAGCAATATGCCGGCTCTTCACCGGGGAGGCGGTTACTACGTGCGGGTAGTTGAAGCCGGCGAACTGGTTTGGAACATCCCCGACGGAAGGCTGTTAGTGGAAGCGCTGGAGCCGCCTGAAAGGGAGACGTTCAAGCCCTTGCTTCCAACTTACCGCAACATGAGCGTGCTGGTTACGACGCCAGGAGCTGCCGACGGCGAGGAGATTGTCGCCGCCGATCAGCAAGGGAGGGTGGTCGGCAAAGATGTGGTTCAAAACGGCGTGTGTGGTCTGGCGGTATGGGGCGACGACCCGGACACCCCGGAGCGGGAAGGTCTGGTGGAAGGGGAGGCGTTCAGTTTGAGGCTGCTCGGTGTGGACGGGATGGACTTAGTGGACGCGATGGACGTCGTGCAGGGCGAGGGGCTGGTGTATAAGACCGATGGGTTCACGGTCGTCGATGCGTCGGTTCGTCCGGCGATGCCCACCGAATACTACCTCGCTGAACCGTATCCAAATCCCTTTAACTCTATGGTGCGTCTGACCTTCGGGCTGCCAACGGCGGGAATGGTCAAGCTGTCCATCTATGACCTCAGCGGGCGTCTGGTTGAGGTCTTGGCGCAGAGCGAAATGACGGCCAGCGTCCATGCTGTTCAGTGGAACGCTGAACCTATGCCGTCAGGATTGTATCTGGCGCGGCTGGAGAGCGGAGGACGAAGCCTGACGCGGAAGCTGACGCTTCTCCAGTGAGGCGTTGATAAACAATCCCCCAGCGAGCGAACCGACTGGGGGATTGTTTGTTTGAGTTCGCGCTTCAGCGTGACCAATAAAATTCAACTGGAAGAAGGCTTATCTTAACACCACCACTTTCCTATCTATCCTCCGCTGCTGCGTTTGCAGGCTCAACAGGTATAATCCTGAGGGAACATCGGCAACATCCACTGACAGTGTATGGCTTCCCGCCAGCGCCACACCGTGATAGAGCGTCCGGACCTGTCGCCCGGTTAAATCATACAGCACCAAATCCACCGGCGCGGCTCGGTCCAGCGAATAAGCCACCTGCACCGCTGAGTTGGTGGGGCTGGGGAACAGCGAGGTGATCTCGAATGAGCCAATCGAAACCGGCTCAGCGCCCGGCACCGCATCGAAGCGAGCCTGCAGCCGCTGGGCAAAATAGACGTAATAATCAGTCGACCTAACAAACTCATTTTCGCGTCTGAAGATGACCCCCAAATCGCCGTTGGAGTACTGCCAGATGTGGCTTATGTTAAACTCCACTTCTTCGATGTCTTCCAGCACCACCGGCTCGCCTTCCGGCTCGCCTTCATCAATCAGTTGTCCCCACTTATTAAAGTGCAGGCAGGATATCCGGTTCTGGTGCTCCCCATTAGGCACCAGGACCACCCACAAGCCGTCGTGAGGGTCTGTCAAAATCAAAGGATCCACGTAGTTCGCGCTGCGAGGCAGTTCGAGACCCCGATCACCAAGCACTCGTTCTTTTTGGTTGGTGAGCATTTGCAGTTTGACCCCGGTGCCTTCAGCGGCCATGGCTAACTTCTCCCAGGTGATAATCCACACCCACCCGTCCCTACGGGAAGAGACTGAAAAATGTAGTGGATACCCATGGGCTCGATAACCTATATTGGGATTGAATAATCTAACTGGATAATCCCAGAGGTAATCACCGCGCCGGTCGTAAGCCATGGCGAAAACGGTGACGCTGTCATCGTTTCGGGTTCGGCAGTCTGAGAAGTAATAGAGACCCGAATCGCCCTGAGCCAAAGCGGTCTCAGATCGACCGAAAGGCAGGAAGTACTCCATCGGTCGGGCTTGATCCCAAGCCAGTTGACCTTGGGCGTCTATCTTCTGTCCCTGGAGGAATCCATCTTCCCATTGTCCCACCAACCATCCGCCGCCGGTCCCGGAAGGCGCGAACACGATGTTTTCCGGTAGAAAATCGGGGAAGGGCGCCAGCTCTTGTTCCGCTGCCTCGGCCCGGGCGGAGATATGCCGCAGGTAAATTCGCTCCTGCTCGTCTTCGCCTCGCGAATACATCATCCAGAACCCTCCGACGGAATCGCTGAGAAGTCCTTTATACTTCCCACCGCTGGTAATGAAAGCGACCGTCAGCGAGTCTTCGGGCAGAATATTGTTGCGCTCGTCGACAATTTTAAGCTGATGCCGTTTGCTGTTATAGTACTGCAGTAAAGCCAAAGAACTTTGACTTATCCTGAGATCGGTTACATTTGACCAATCAACAAAAGGTATCTTCTGCCCGTCGTTCAGCCAGAATCCATCCGGTCCCAGTTGCCGACAGAAACGTTCATAGTTCACTCTGACAATTTCATCATCCATCAGTTGCGGAAACATTAATTCTCCGGGATCTTGATACTGGTAAATGCGGACTGGATCACCCTCCCACAGCGGTTCGCCTTCATCAGTGAAGCCGTTGACGAAAAAGCAGTTATCATCGATGGTAACCGTGAAGAAGCCATCCTCGACACAAGCGATGACCGGCGCTGGATTGACTATTTCCCTGCCGTCGAATTCATGGGGCACCACCGGCGCCTGCTCCCGCGGCAGAACCAGTTCCCGATCGCAGGAAATTATGTTGACTTCTGCAGCGGTTGCCACTCGCGAGCCATGACCGCCCGTCCACCGGTTGGCGGTTAACCGAACCAACACCCGCCCCGGCCCGTGTTCTCCAAAGGTCTCAAGGTATTCGCCATTGAATGTCAACGCTTGATTCCATAAGGATACAATTCCATCGTCGCTGACCCGGTACAGCTTCACCCGGCTGCTGACAGGCTCTTCATCATCACCGGTGTAGCTGAAGCTCAGCAGGCTGTCGCCTCCGCACACCAGCACCGACGGCCCGGCCCGGTTCAACAACCGGAACGGCTCATCCCAGGTGGGCTGCCCCTCGGAGTTGTAGTGCTGTAAATAGACTTCATCACCCTCCTGGTCATTGATGTTTAGATAAAATCCGCCGCGGGTGTCGGGCGTCAAGTTGCCAACCGCGCGGAAATCTATGTCTTCCAGCCACAATGGCTCCTCGAACCGGAACGAGCCGTCCTCCATTACTTGATTGATCAGTGGACCGGGGCCGCCGATGGTTTGCTGGATTGCCCAAATACCCACGCCAGGTTCGCAGTAGATTCTGTGATTGCCCAGGCCCTCGAACACCCGCCGACCGGACTCAGGCCAGCCTTCGGGAAGATTTCCCTCTGCGTCGAATTTCCGGGCGTTCAGGTAATAATGGTAGGAGCTATGATCGCCTTCCACCCAAATCCTCTCCAGAAGAATTAAACCGCCGTCTTCAGTGGCTAGGTAACCTAAGTGCCAGGAACAGGTTTGGTACAGGTGGCGACCGTCTCCCTCCCCCTGAGGCTCTAAATTTTCGTTAAATTTCTGAGCTGTAACGTCACGAATGTGCCACACCCAACCGTCGAAACCAATGGAATCCCTTACGCCGCTTCCACGCAATATCAGCAGTCCGCCATCTGATGTACTTTGAAGAGGGGGAGCCCCGGTCGAGAATTGTTCGGGAGTAGTGAGGTACAATGGTCGAGGGGCAAAGCGGAGATTGCCCTGGTGGTCCACGCCTTGCAGGCAGACGCGGGTGAAGCCGCGCTCATCGAAATCGACATAAGCCATGGCGACGCTGTCATCGCCCCAACGGCAAACCACAGGTTTGCGACCGCCGATGTCGGCGGAGAGGAGTCGTCCCTCGTCGCTCCAGAGTCGCTGGGCGAGGGATAAGTTCGGGGAGAGAATGGTGATTTGAAACACCAGGATTAGGACGGAAATAACTGCGCGTATCATGGTTACGCTCCATCAGCCAAGGTGAAAAAGTCACTCAAAATTTAAGGATATAACGAGGGATTTACAAGTGATTTGTCTTCTACATATAGGGATTTACCCCAAACTATT
>CAZCEM010000274.1:0-4033 GCA_964497555.1 uncultured bacterium | reverse complement strand
TGTCAACCGAGACGGTTAACCTACGCGGCAACCATACGGCTATTTTCAAAGGAACGTCTTCTGAAATACTCGACGTAAAGGAATCCTCACCAAATTTAGAAATTCACCAGGAGTTCCGATGAAACCTGTATCCTACTGGGTCGTCCTCCGATTTGTTTCAGCAATCATCCTCATCATTGTCGCCGCGCAGGCTGCCCCGGGAATGGAGAGTTACTCGTTCGGGCGGGAGATTTGTCTGGCGCCCGGCGAGTTCTACGCCGTGCATTACGACGCTGACCGCCGGGAATTCGTCTCCGATGAACCTCGGAGAGGCTATGAAGGTCTCAGTCGAGCCACGCAACGGCAAATCCTCCGCGCCCCGCTGTGGCTGCGGGAAATGCTGGCCGACCGTCTGGTGGACCTTTACTACGATGATATCGACGTGGGCGAGAATGCCGCTCCCACCTTCTTCGACGTCAACGACGACAACCGTGCGGACCTCGTCGTGGGCAATGCCGCAGGTGAAATCCGCTGTTTCCTAGCACCCTTTTTCAAAGAAGACAAGGAGCTTTTTCAACGCGTCAGAGTTGCGGGCAACGCAGCGCCCTGCTTTTATGACCTCGATCGCGACGGACGTGCTGAACTTTACTTAGGCGACAGTCACGGTGGGCTGACAGTCTGGGAAGGAAAAAGCTGGGAAACCCGCCGGTCTTTAGAAAATCTCCCCTTCACCGGTCAAGTTCATCCCGTGAACTTTCCCAGCCAAGGTCTGGTCATTGGAGACGAAAGCGGTCAGGCCTGGCGTGCCGATAAAAAAGAACGTTTTCACCTGTTAAAAGAGGTCAAATCCGGTGACAATGGCTCTCTATCTCCCTATTTAGAAGCCTATGGAACCCGAATCTGCCTCCGTGGATCAAAGAATGGAGAACTTTCACTTGGCGCTGAAGGTGAGCTGCCTTGTGAGAATCGATTCAATCTCCAGAGCCCCGCGGTGGCTGGCAATGCGTGTCCAGTCTTTCAAGATGTGAACGGCGACAACCTCCCCGATCTGGTCCTAGGCGCGGCCGACGGCAGCCTGGACGTGTTCATCAACCGCGGCCAACAGAACGCGCCCTGGTTCGCCGTCTATCCGAGGGAATCGGTGAAGAAGTTCCCCTTCGACGTGGGCTACCTCTCCTCCCCGCGTGTCGCCGATATCGACGGCGATGGCTCGCCTGACGTGGTCACCGGCGCCAAGGACGGCGTGGTCAGAATCTTCAAGGGGCCCAAGTTCAACGAAATGTCCGAGTTGTCCGATTCCCTTCGCTTCCCCGGTTCCGTGATCCCGGCGCCGGGGGATTTTGACAGCGACGGGAGAGTTGACCTCGTCTGCGGACTGGAGGATGGAACGATTCTCCTCTGCTCTGGACTGGAATTCACTCAAAAGCGCGCAGTCGGCAAGGTGGAATCCTATGCCGCGCCTTACGCCGCCGACATCGACATGGATGGTAGATGCGATCTGGTTGTCGGCGTCGGCGACGGTAGCATTGTCTTATTCCTGAACAGCGGCAATGGATTCGAGGAACGCCCGGACTTCTTTGGGGAAATAAAGGCTGGCGATTATCCCTGCCCGGCGGTGATGGATGTGAATGGGGATGGAGACCTCGATCTCGTAGCCGGCAGCCAGGCCGGACCATTGAAGGTCTTCCTCGCGCCGGACTGGATAGAACTCCCCGAAGGCTTGGAGCTGGGAACCAAGGAAACCTTCACGACCCCGGAATTCGGCGACCTCACGGGCGATGGCAAACCGGAACTGGTGCTGGGCGGCCTGGCGGGGACGTTCCTTTATTACGAAAAAGAAGAAGGCGGTTGGGTGGAAAAACAGTCTTGGCAGTTCGAATCCTCGGTGGGTCTGTCGAAGGTCACCGACTACTTCTGCCGCTGCCACCGAGAATCCGAGCCACTGAGGGGCATGAACGACCTGAACAACATCGAAGCCTTTACAGCGGTATTAGCCCAAGCGGAAGACCGGTTCTTCGATGAGACCGCCTTCGCCCTCGCGGCAATGCCCACCGAAGTACTGCGAGCCCTGGGTCGCGTAGGCAACGCCGACGTCCTGCTGGAAAACGCCCGCTGTATATACGAAATGGCTGACAAAGTGAACTACGCCCGGATAGTAGAGAAGCCGGATTACACTACTATAGAATACGTCTGCGAAGACGGCGCGCACTCGGAAATGCCGCGCGAGGTCTATTACTGGTGGCTGGTGCATCCCCGCTTGTATTACGAAGTTCCCTTGCGGATTGACCCGTCCTACTGGGAGCACGATTCCCTGTACTACGGTGTAACCTATGAGCAGTGGACGCGAAAGGAGATCGACCTCGAAAACATCGGCGTGGGAGACAAATGCGAATTCTGGCGCAGCTATTTCCTCCATGATAAGAAATACGGCAAGACGCTGCTGGACGTCATCCAACCCGCCAAGACCGTCGAGGAAGCCATCTACCTCATGGGCGACTGGATTTCCCAAAGCATGCCGGACTCGTGGTATGTCTATGGCCGAAAGAGCGCTGACAGCCAGCCGCAGGTCATCTACCAGAAAGCCTACGGCTCCTGCGGCGAATCGGCCATTCTGGGCGCGGCTTTCCACCGCACCATGCTGGTCGCCAGCGGCTGTGCGGGCTGCGAGGGGGAGGACCATGTATGGAACGAGTTCTGGCTGAAGGACAAATGGTTCGCCTGGGACCTCGGTCAGCCTTCCAACAACATCCGTTACCCGTGGCATTGCTGCGAAGGTCCTGAACATCGGGGAACGCAGACCATTGCGGTAACCCGCCCACGCGGTGATGACCTGCTGGAATCCCGGACCACAGCCATCGATCAGCCGGAAGGCTGCAACTCCACCGCCTCCGGCAAAGGATACACCGAAACCGCCCGGGTCTCGATTCAAGTCGTAGATGCTGACGACTGCCCCGTGGAAGGAGCCGCGGTTATCGTGCGCAGCGACTGCCGGGACTACTGGAGAACCGCCATCTGGGGATACACCGACCCGCAGGGATACTGCTGCTTTGATTTGGGCAAGCCGCAGAAGAGATGTATGTTTGACGTCATAGCCCAGCAGGGCCTTACCGGCACCTCCCACCTGCCCCTTGAGGAAAATCGAGCTTATTTCCTGAAATACATGTTGCCCGGCAAGTTCAACGCTCCGTTAATATCATGGAAAGACGCGGCTTCAAAGGTGGAAATCGGAGATGAGATAGGTAGCGTGAAGATCGAAACCAGAATCCTCGAGGAGGTGCAGCATCCCCCCAATCTCGCCTCATCGAGGCGGCCACGGGAGGACCTGTCCGAGTTTATGAAAAAGACCAGCTACACCGGCACCCGCTGGGCTCCCTGCCCGAACCTCAAACACTACGGAGTGGCGTTTGCTCAGATGAACCGGGAGGAATTCGAGCGGTTTAGGCAGACCCATCGCTTGTCAGAAGCCAGTCGTCTGGTCGATACATCTCTGACCGCGTCGTTCACGCCGGACGTAGGGGACGTGTATCTGTTCTACAACCCGAACCGCTTTACCGGTGTCCGTTTCTCGGCTGCCATCACCGCCAGCGCGCCCTCAGCTCCCCCATTGATTCAGCTCCTCTCAGCCGATGAAGAAGCTCGAACCGGCGAGCGCCTCCACTTCATCGGCGCCGCTTCGGACAACCTCCACCTCGCCGCGCTCACGTTTTCGCCCGACCACGGCGCCCATTGGACAAACATCACCGACTGCCTTGACCGTGAGAATGGCACTTTTGATTATACCTGGAATACTGCGGAGGGCGGCCCTCTTTCTCCGGGAATATACGGGATCCTATTCCGCGCTGAAGACGACGCCGGAGCTGCTGCGCAAACCCAGCCCGTCGCGGTGACGCTGAATCCCGCGCGGGAATTCAAAAATCAGGTCATCTTTCAGGACAACCCCGATTCCCCGCTGCCGAAATCTTCGTGGATTCTTGGTCCCTTCATGGTCAATAGAAACGAACGATTTCTTGGCATTACTACTACCAGCGAGGATCCAGGATTCGACCTGGATTTG
>CAZCEM010000273.1:0-4038 GCA_964497555.1 uncultured bacterium | reverse complement strand
ACACGTGGATTATGATTCCACTGCTCTAACCGTCTGAGCTACTCCGCCAGAACAAATTAATTTAAAAGGATATTCTGTTTAAGTCAACCTTTTAAAGATTATTCTTTTAAAATTGTTGACTTATCCTTTAAATGTGTTTAACTTTTATGATGAGTTTTGCGTTAACTTCCAACAGAGCTTTTCAAAACCTTCAATCAACTGCGTCTCCGCATTCGCGGTTGCAGTGGAAGGAATTATTCGAGCGTTAGAACGGCGTTTTTTAACGCTGGCAGCGCTTTTACTCTTTTAAAAACGAGGTGTACATGCTGGCAATCCGAAAAGGAGGCTTCGGGGTAATGTTCGCCCTGGTGGTTCTAACCGCGGTTGGTTCTCTCTATGCCGGCGAGGTCGATTATTCCTGGGCAGAACCGGGAGTAAATGTCCTGGCCGATGAAATCTACATCAAAGTCCGTCCTCAATATGCGCCGTTGGTCATCAAGGATTACGCGGGCGCGCCGCTGACAGGGATACCTTCACTGGATGCGCTGACGGCTCAATACGCCGTGTCTGTAATCGAGAAGGTGTACTATGTCCCTCAGTGGGTGAAGAGCAATCCCTGGGCTGACGACATGGACCTGTGGTACAGCGTTCATTTCGAGCCGGTTTATCACGTGGCGGAGGTTCGGCAGGCATTCGAGACCTGTTCTGAACTCGAATACGTCGAATGGAATGTAATCAACAAGCTGCTTTACCGACCCAATGACCCGCAGGAGCGCATCCAGTGGCATATCGAACACTGCCGGTTCTGGGATGCTTGGGACGTCAGTCACGGCAGCAGCAGCGTGGTCATCGGCATCGTTGACAGCGGCATCGATATGAATGCCGCGGGTTCCAATTCCAGAGTGATGCACGAAGACCTGGCAAGGAACATCTGGCAAAACCCCGGCGAGGATATTAACCACGACGGGATCTGCGACTTGGATGATTTTAATCAGCGCGACGACGACGACAACGGATATGCCGATGATTTTCACGGCTGGGACTTTGAGATGAACGACAATTGGCCCGACGATTGGTGGGGCGAACGAAACGGTCACGGCACCCACGTGGCGGGCATCGCCTCAGCCGTAACCGACAACGACACCGGCGTAGCCGGCGCTGCTTTCAGCGCCCGGCTGATGATTGCAGCTTGTTACAGCCGTCAATCGGATTCCCTTATCGCCCATGGCGAGCAAGGCATCTTCTACTGCGGCACTAATCGCGCTGACGTGATAAACCTTTCTTGGGGCAGCGATTCACCCTATAATCAATTCGAAGACGAGACCATCCAATATGCCGTCAACCAAGGCTGTAAAATCTTCGCGGGCAGCGGTAATGACAATGTGCGCGACTATGTAGGTCGGGAACGCCACTTTTATCCCGCTGCTTTCAATAACGTCATCGGCGTAAGCGGATGCAACCGAGACGACAATAAATGCAGTTTCGCCACCTATGGCGATTATGTCGATTTGGTGACGCCCGGCGAAGATATCGTGTCAACCTTCCCGCGCAATAGCTACGCAATGCTGGCGGGCACCTCGATGGCTTCACCCTTGGCGGCGGGGCTGGGAGCCCTGCTGTTGTCCGTGGAGCCGGACCTCACCACCGCGGAGCTTCTCCAGAAGATGCAGCAGTCAGCGGTGGATATCTCAGCCAGAAATGCGAACTACCCCGGCATTCGCTACCGTATCGACGCCGGTGAATTGTTGGCTCGCACCCATCCTTACTTTGAGATGTTAGATTGGTCTTTGGAGGAAATCGAAGGCGATAGAGACGACTATCCTGAAACCGGCGAGGAGTTTGCTTTCAACATCTCCCTCCAGAACCGACCTTACTATGCCGCCGCCCAAAACGTTGCCTACAGGCTCACAAATCCGGATCACTCGTTGACCATCCAATACCCGTCCGGCAGCGTGGGTGATGTCCCCGGTGGTCAGCGATTCTCCATCGAAAACAATCCGCCAGCCGTTTCGATACACTGGTCGCAGCCTCACTACAGCGTATTCACCCTGTGTTTGACGACTGAACAAGGCTGGACTCAAACCATTGAGATACCCCAGACCATAAACCATCCTTACTACTTGTTTGTCGATGACGACGGCGGCGACGGTTACGAGCGTTATTATGAAGCCGATCTGGACGTTGAGCCTCGCGTTCACGACAGCTTCTCAATGGAAGAAGAGCGCTGGCCGCCCGAAATCGGATGGATGTGCCAATATAATGTGGTCATCTGGATGACCGGCAACGCGCGCAACGCCCTCAACGAAGATGAACTTGCCACCTTTATCGCATACTTGCGCACCGGTGGAAAGCTGATTCTCATCGGGCAATACCTCGGCGAGGATTATGCCGGCAGCGACTTCTTCACCAACTACCTCCACGTCCGGCACCTCGGCGACAGCGACGGCGGACCGGAAGTCTATGGCATTCCCGGCGACCCCATCACAGATGGACGAAACCTGTTCCTCATCGGCGGCGCCGCCGCCGGCAACAACCGCTCCCCCAGCACTTGCGAAGCGCTCGAGGGCGCCCGCCCAATTTACCGATACTACGAAAGCGGCGCGACTGCGGGAACTTACTTCGGGAACGACACATATCAGTGCATTTACTTGGGCTTCGCGTTTGAAGCCGCATCCGGATTAGGCAACTCGGTGCCTCGTCATGAGTTCCTCGCCGCCGCCCTTGACAACCTCTTCCCGGTGGCGGTGAGCGAAGATCCGACCGTCATCCCGCCCAGCGATTTCAGTCTCAGCTCAGCGTATCCCAATCCCTTTAACGCTTCCACTCGCATAATGGTTGCGGCGCCGGTGACCGTCAGTTATACACTGGACGTTCGCGACCCGCAGGGACGTCTGGTGGAGACTCTTCACAGCGGTTTGGCAATGGCGGGAACGCATTCCTACCGGTGGAACGCAGCGGGAAAACCAACGGGGGAGTACTTCTTCCAACTGACCTGGGAGCAGGGCAGCCTGACCCAGAAAGCGGTGCTGTTGAAATAGATTTTAACGGTCAGCATTCTAAAAACGAACGCGGGCGCTGGAAGTTCCACCACCCGCATTGAGTATGCTTTGCCTAAAGCGGCGAATATCGATTTCGCAGTCTTCGATGTTTCGGGGAGGAGAGTAGCGACACTCAGGAAAGGACACCAAGAAGCCGGTCACCATACTCTGGTTTGGGAGACGGAAGTGGTTCCTGCGGGAACTTATTTCTTGCGCGCAACTGCCAACGGTCAATTCCGCACCCAAAAACTGACGGTGCTCAAATGAACGTCGTAAAAGTACTGCTTATCGCGGGGATGGCTTTTGCCATCCCCACCGCCGGTTTTTGCCAGCCCGACACCGTCTGGACGAGAGGATATGAGAATTCCGACCAGTTTCCAGATATGATCCACACCAATGACGATGGATATGTCATTGGCTCATCAGGGTGGGCGGGATTTGAAAACCGGCCTGACCAAGACTGGCAAAGCCTGAAGATTAACAGTGAATTCCGAATCGAGTGGCGAAGATTTTATTGGAGTCTGATTAATGTTCAACACGGTGTTGAGATAGGCTGCGTCAAGGGAGTCGTGGAGTAGTATCTATGTTGAACACAACGAAGATAACGCCTTTAAACGACCAACTCCTATAAAATATCGACGTTTCCCCCTCCATGCAGTCGATCGATCCTCCGCCTTTTCACCCCTCCATCCTGAACTTCATCGGCGCCCGCACCAGCCCGATACCCCGCTTCTCGAACAGCAGATACTCCTTCTCCAGCACGTGGAAAAACAGGTCGCGGGTGATTTCCACGTCGGCACGGCAGTACTCGGCGATAAGGTCGAGCCGCCCTTCCTTCCACCACCGCAGCGACTGCAGGCCGTCCGCTGTCTTATCCGCGCCCAGCGTCGCTGCTGCCAGCGATCCGAGGCTCAGTCGATAGCCCAGCAGCTTGTAAATCTCCGCTAACATGTCGAACGAACGCAGCTTCCGAAAGTCGCAGCCCGAATACCCCCGCAAGACCTCGTAGTCGAACCTAATT
>CAZCEM010000272.1:0-4064 GCA_964497555.1 uncultured bacterium | reverse complement strand
AACCCCACCAGCGCTGCCGCCGCCCCCCCCAGCTTGAAATGCCGCCCCAGCAAATAGGCGAAAATCCCCGCCAATAGATAATGGAAAAACCATATCCGGTAGTGGCTGCCGCCAAAGACATAGCTGAAAGCGCGGATGATGTACTCGGGCGGGTAGGTGAACAGGGCGTACTGCAAGCTGGCGAACATCGGCAGCCCGCAGAACAGCGTCGGATTCCACAGCGGGAAATGACCGGAGGAAACGACGGCTTCGCCCATCTTGTTCATGCCCGCCACCGCCATCATGTCTGCCGCCGGCGACATAACCTTCCCCTGAAACACCACCGGCGCGAAGAATACCGCCAGCAGCAGATAAAAGCTCAGCGCCACCAAGATGAAGCCTTTGTGACGAGTCCACCAGCTCAGGGGAGGCGGTGCTTTCGAAAATACGAGCGGCGCGCTGCGCGTTGTCTTATGGGAGTCGCGCGAAGGTTGGGGTGTTTTGGATGTCATGATGTTCGTAAAAGCCTTTCTATGTGGTGGCAAGTCCAGCGTGCCGGACTCCAACGCCGCGTAGGTCGGGCGTCCCGCCCCTGAAGGGCGGACTGAAAGAGCCTTACATCGATGCAGATCAACGTCGTTTCTGCTTAAGCTTGCCGATTTCTTCTTCTACCTCCGTCTCGCCTTCGGCGTAGAATTTCTTCTCGTCGGGAGCCAACTCGTGGAGCAGCCTCAGAAACTCGCCCGCATGAACGCGCTCCTCATCAGCTATTTCCTTGAGCACTTCAATGGCAAGTTGGTTGTTTGTTGACTCGGCAAGCTGCAGGTACATCTGAATCGCTTCGTACTCCGCAGCGACCATAAAACGGATTGCGCGAATCAGCTCCTCATTGGACAATTTCCTTTCGGAGCGCAATCCCGAAAAGGGGGATCCAAATTCGGGCATGTCAAGGTCCTTTCTTTTATCTTTTTGTTGGTTTCCAAGACCGGGCATTGGACGCGAATCGTCGATCCAAAGCCCGTCAGCTTCAGATATCGCGAGTTGCGGCTGCGATGTCAGGCATCGCCTCCGTTGGCGACTTCTGTTGCGAGGGAGAGAACCTCCCGCCTCGGTTTGCCTTTAGACCAGCATAGAACCAAATATAGCTCAGCGGCGGCGATTCTGCAAACATTCTCATATAAAGGTTGCGACTTCGCGCTTATCGTTGTATATTGAAGTTAAATATTCTGAAAAAAAACGACAGGAGAAGCTAACATGGCTCAAAATGACTTCTGGATGAAGCTCAAGAACACGGTCAAGGACGTCACCACCGCGGCGGCGGACTTCACCGAAGAGCAGGCTCTCATCGGAAAGCTGAAGTTTGAAATCCTAACCTTGAACCGCAAGGCTGACCGGCTGAAGTATCGTCTCGGTGACATCGTGTACAAAATGGGCTTGGAGACGCCGCAGCCAAATCCTTTTAAGGACGGAGAAGTCAACGCTCTCGTCAGCGACATTGAGGGCGTGAACAGACAGATTGAAGTCAAGCGCCGTGAAATCGTGCAGGTTTCTGATCACTTCCGAGCCAAAGCGGCCGCGGCGAAAATGAAGAATGTGGAAGAACCGGTCGGTTCGAAACCAGCATACTCCAAACCGTTCGCCCCCCCCGATGAGGAGTGGCTCGACGTCGAGAAACCCGGGCCGACGAAATCTTCCCATGCCATCGAAGAGGCCGTTCCTGAGGAGCCCCGCGCAATAGAGCCTCCACCTAAAAAAGAAGAACAGAGGACTCCGTCCAGAAGCCTCCGTAGTTCTCGCGCCGGAACAAGAACCTCCCGCGGCAGCGCTCCTAAAACCGATGTGGAATCTTCAGGGGGAGCCTCAAAAAGCAAATCGGAACCTAACGCGGCTGAATCCCCCAAGAAGACTAAATCTAAGAAAGAATCCGCGCCTGAACTATAACCAGCGCGGTTGTTACCTTGAAGGCTTCCCAAATAACCATAGAACCCTGCGGCGGGGTGTTCAAATCCCGCCGCTTTTTATTCTGACAGGCTCGACGTTTTAAAAGCTGCGGGCAGCCGACGATGCGGACGTGACGCTGAATGCCGGCTGTCAATCTCGATTTTCCTCCATCTTTAAAATCAGAGCCTATAATTTACAATGGCTTAATTGCTCAAAGGAAGTGGGAACTCTGCTCCCCGGAAGGGAGTTATAATGCTATAAGGAAGTGCAAGCGCCAGTGAAGCGACAGAATGACAGCGCTCCAGTTTCAGATGTCTCGTCCATCTGCTCGATGTCGTCCGTTCACACCGCTTCTTTAGATGGGCGCAGACGTTCGTCCCAGCCGGCGCGACTGACATTCTCGTCCGTCGTAATGCCTCCATATCGCAGGCGGCAGACAGAAATATTTGCCATGCTGCCTTAAAGGACTTATGTTGGAAAATCTTTAAGGGCGAAATACTACTCATGGAAACGGAAACCAGTAACCAATCCACCCTCCGACGATTGTTGTTGATGGTCGTGTTTGCGGTGGTGTGCGTGGGCGTCGGCTTCATGCTGGCAACCGGCTTTAACACCCCTGCCAAGCTGAAGGCGCAGATAGGTTCGGGGCCTCAGGCGATGCTGGCGGGCGCTCAGTTGCCGCTGCTGGACGAGGAGGGCAACAGCCCCTTCGTCAACGTCGCGGAAAAAGTCAAGCCGGTGGTGGTGAACATACAAGCGGAAAAGGAAGCGGACAGCAGAACGGTTCCGTTCGATATTTTCGATTTCGGACCCTTCTTCGGTCGTCCCCCCAACCGCGGCTACCAGCGGAAAATGCCCAAGATGCTCAGCGGCGGCTCCGGCATCATAGTCGATGAGTCGGGCTTGATAATGACCAACAATCATGTGATTTCCGACGCTAACGACATCACCGTCAAGTTCTCTGACGGAGTCGAGAAGAAAGCCAAAATTATAGGCTCCGATCCGGAAACCGACGTGGCGCTTATCAAGGTCGATGAAAAGATCCCCTCTGCGATGGTGGCGCGTCTGGGCGACAGCGATAAGATCCGCATCGGCGAGTGGGCGATCGCGGTTGGCAATCCCTTTGGATTGGATTGGACGGTTACGGTTGGCGTCATCAGCGCCCGCGGTCGGTCCAACCTGAACATCGGAGGCATCGACGGCGAAACGGGACCGAGCTATCAAGACTTCATTCAAACCGACGCCTCCATCAACTTCGGCAACTCCGGAGGACCGCTCCTGAACATCCACGGCGAAGTCATCGGCATCAACACCGCCATCAACGCCCAGGGGCAGGGGCTCGGCTTCGCCATCCCCATCAATATGGCGCGGAAAATAGCTGAGCAGCTTCAACAGACCGGTGAAGTCAAGCGCGGCTTTCTGGGAGTCGTCCCCCGCGATCTGGACGAGATGACCCGCGAAGCGCTGGGATTGGACAAAGACTTCGAAGGCGTCTTCATCGAGAGCGTCCAAGAGAAAACCCCCGCTGCTGAAGGCGGTTTGAAGGGCGGCGAGATTATCACCGAAATCGAAGACCAGAAGGTCTCCGATCTGACCACCTTCCGGTTTAAAATCGCGGACTATCCGCCGGGCTACGACGTCAAACTGAAGGTGATTCAGAACGGGAAGGAAAAGACCATGAAGTTTAAACTGGCGGACCGTTCTGATTTCATCAACAAGCCGGCTTCGATATTAAAGCAGTCGGAAAGCTGGCTGGGCATCGAGGTTAAAGCCACCACCAGCCGCGAGGGACGCATGTCCGGTGTGGAAGACCTCAAGGGCGTCCTGGTGGTCAACGTCGAAAACGGCTCGCCTGCGGAAGGTCTGTTGGAGCGCGGCGATGTCATCACTGAGATCAACGGCGTCGAGATAGGTTCGGTGGAGGATTTCCAGAAGGTTGCCGCCGACTTAAAAGACCGCACCCGCGCCATCCCCTTCTGGATTATCCGCAGCGGACGGCGGGCGTTCATCCCCATCAAGCCGGTGCTGGAACAATAGAATGTAAAATGCAGAATGCAAAATGGAAAATGCAGAATATAGGATTTCGGGCTTAGAACGGCCAAAATTTGATAACCGAATTCATAACTGAGCCTCTACCCTAATCC
>CAZCEM010000271.1:0-4066 GCA_964497555.1 uncultured bacterium | reverse complement strand
GTCCCCCATCCACCTTAACTACTTCGCCGGTAACGTGCCGGACGTAGTCGCTGCAGAAGAAGCTGACGACGTGAGCTACGTCCTCCGGTTCGCCCAGGCGCTTGACGACGGTCTCGTTCAAGGACGCCTGCTTGGCTTCTTCGGGCATGGCCTGCATCATGTCGGTCATGATTAAACCGGGGGCGATGGCGTTCACGACCACGTTTTTGCTGCCCAGCTCCTTGGCGACGGTCTTGACCAGACCGATGATGCCGGCTTTAGTGGCGGCGTAGTTGGCTTGGCCGAACTTGCCCCGCATCCCGTTGATCGACGTCAAGCAAACGATGCGGCCGTAGTTGGCTTCGCGCATGTAGGGCGCAGCCGCGCGGATGTAGTTGAAATAGCCTTTAAGGTTGATGTTGACGACGGTGTCCCACTGCTCCTCGGTCATCTTCCAAATGACTCCGTCACGGTTGATTCCAGCGTTGCAGACCAGAATGTCCAGCTTGCCCCACTCGTCCACGACCTTCTTGACCATAGCGTGCGCGTCGTTGAACGAAGCCACGTCCGCCTGCACCACCAGGGCTTTTCGGCCCATCTCGCGAATCTGCGCAGCGACGGCTTCGGCTTCGTCGGCGTGCTTGCGGAAGTTCAACGCCACGTCGGCGCCGTCGCGAGCCAGTTCCAGCGAGATCGCCGCGCCGATGCCCAGCGACCCACCGGTGACGATGGCGGTTTTGCCTGATAGAATGCTCATTCGCTCTCCTTGTGAATAGACCTTAGGGAGAAAGGGAGAAAGGGAGAAAGGGAGAAAGAGCGTTATTTAGGATTCGGTTTAATGGTGTTGATCAAGCCCTGAATCATCGCGCTAATCTCCTTCGATTCCTCTGTCAGACGATTGCAAACATCGGTCTCAATGAGACCGGAAGCTCTCAGAATGTAAAGTTGGGTTCTGAGTTCGGCACAGGAAGCCTTAGCGTAAAGCAGGAATCTCTTGAATTCGTTTTGAGAATTCCTTTCATAGCCTTCTGCGATATTTGAAGAGATCGAAAAGGCAGATCTACGAATCTGATCCCTAAGTCCCCACTCTTTTTCCATCGAACCAGACTTAGTGATTTCAATGATTTCCACTGCCAATCTACACCCACGTTTCCACGCCTCGATCTCCTCAAACTTTCTAAACTTCATCCCCAACTTTCTTCCTTTCTTCCTTTCTCCCTTTCTCCCTTTCTCCCTTTCTCCCTTTCTCCCTTTCTCCCTACCCTTGCGGCTTACCTAAAACCGCTTCTATGAATTCGTCGTCGAAGGGGTGGCCTTCGGCTTGCAACTGGCGGTACTTAATGAAGTCGATAGTATCGACGCCGGTGATCTTCTTGGTGTTGAAGGCATGGAAGCCGAGGAAGGCTTCGGTGGCCATGTTCGCCGCCAGCCAGTGGCGGTTCGCCAACTTGGTCTGATCCCAGAAGAACTTCTTCTTCTGCCGGACGCTGTCAATGGACTTGATGAGGCAGCCGGGAAACAGGTTGGTGAAGGTCCAGACCAGCTCGTTGACCTTGGCGTCCAATTGGTTGAAATCATACTGGGCAAACTTCAGGAAGTCCTTAGCCTGCTTGGCTGCGTCGCCTTTAGCGAATTCGCCATAGACGATCTCGCCGTCTTCGACGTACCTATCCGTGATGACCAGAGGATTGCGGACGAACTTGTCGCCGTCCTTCAGCACCGGCGCGACCTTGCTGACCAGCCCCAGCCGCAGCATCTTATAGGCCGACCACAGCTCGCAGGAAATGCAGTTCCACATGGCGTTTTCAATGGACATCATCCAGGGCAGGAAGTCAGACGAGCCGCCGTCGGGGGCGGAGCCATGCCGGGGACCGGCTTGACCGAAGATGGCCGTGTCCGCCGCGACCGCCAGGTCGCAAGCCATGCCAATCTCCTGCCCGCCGGCTACGCGCATGCCGTTGACGCGACAGATAGTCGGCTTCTTGCAGTTTAGGATTGCATCGACCATGCCGTTGAACAAGTCCATGTACAGCCCGTACTCGGTCGGGCGGCTGGAGTAGTACTCGGCGTATTCCTTAGTGTTGCCGCCAGTGCAGAAAGCGCGGTTGCCGACGGCGGTGAAGACCACTGCCACCACTCGCCGATCCATGGAAGCCTTATGAAAGGCGGAGATGACGCCTTTCACCATGTGGGTGGTGTAGGAGTTGAACTGGGCTGGGTTGTCCAGCGTTACCCAAGCGGCGTATAAGCCCTCGGCGTTCTCGCCTTTGGGTCCGACAATAGGCTTCAACTCGTACTGGACCGTAGGAGCGACGCCGCCCAGATGCTCGTCGCCCCACAGGTCGTGGTCCTTTAGCCCGCCTTCGCGGGGCAGCCAATCAAGACTCATGGTTTTCCTCTCTATGTTTATTTTTATCGTTATTTCTAGGAAACATCAGGGCTCGCGGGCGCGCTGTTTTCAGCCAGTTTCGGAATTATGCCCTCCTGCATAAGGCGGCGGATGGTGGACGCCAGCTCCACCAACCGCAGCTCGGAAATGCCCAGTTGGTCGTACTCCCGATAGTAGGCGTCAGTTACCGACGCGAACTTGTCCGACCGAGTGCGCTTCTGGCGGGCGTCTTTAACGAACAGCGTGACCGCCTCGACCAGGTCGTCGTTGACTTCAACGCCGTCGCGTTCGAGTCCGGCGCGAAACTCAGGCCGGTTCAGCACCTCCTTGACCGCACCCAGTCCAGAATGCTTGCCGAACACGTATTTGAGGTGCGCACCGACCATCTCCGGCGGGATGACCTGATAGACGGACGGATCGATCAACAGGCCGGCGGTATGGATGCCCGATTCGTGGGTGAACACACCGGCGCCGATGATGGGTTCATGCGCTGAGACGGGGATTCCTGAATATTCCTCCACAATATGTCTCAGCTCACGCAGTTTTTCATACTTGAACCGCGGAAGGTCGATTCCGTACAGCAGTTTCAGGGTCACCGTCACCTGATGGAGGGGGGCGTTGCCGGCACGTTCGCCCATGCCGTTGGCGGTGCAGGTTGGGATGTTGATGCCATGGGACATGGCGCGGATGGTGTTGATGGTCGCCAGACCGAAGTCGTTGTGGAAGTGGCAGACCAGGTCTTGGTCGGGCAGTTCCTTGACGATGCGGGGGATGTAATAATCGACGCCTTCGGGGGTGAAGCAGCCGACGGTGTCGGGAAAGGAATAGCGCGTGCCGCCCGCGGCCAGACCGGCCTTCGCCAGTTCAATGGTGTAGTCCAGGTCGGCGCGGCTGCCGTCCTCGCCGCCGAATTCAATCTGTTTAACGCCCTTCTCTCGGGTGTAGCGAATGGCGTCGCACTGCATCCGCAGATTGGCTTCCCGGTAAAACTCGACCGGCAGGTCGAGCCATTCGGACAAGCTGCGCCCCTCTCGTTTCAGCAGCGTCTTGCCGATTTTATACTTCAGGTGCAGGTCCGAGCCGGAGGTGAAGATGAAGAACGTAACGTCATTGATATCAACGTCGATCTCGTTCAGCGTCTGAATGGTGGCGTCAATGTCAAGGGGATTAGAACGGCACATGACCAGCAGTTCGACGTCGTCGCGGATTTCGCCCATGCGCTTGCCTTGAACGATGAGCTGCAGGGCGTGGCGGTCGGACAGCGCGGCAAAGGGAAAGCCGAGGTCGAGGATATCGCAGCCGATGTCGGACAGCCGCTTCGCCAGCTCATATTTTTGACCGGGCGAGAACGCGACGCCGGGCATTTGTTCGCCGTCGCGCAGCGTGGAATCGTAAATCCTAATCCGATCCACCGAGGGAAAATTCAATCCCGTGGTAAAGCGCGTGGGCTGATAGATCAGCTCATCGAGTGGTTCGCGAAACTCCATACATCACCCCGTGTTAAAATATGTCGGGCGTCCGACAAGAGTCTGCCCGATAATTTAAAAATGCACACTGGAAACGCCGAGCGACGTCATTTCCGCGAAAGCGGGAATCTAGAACAAAAGTTCTAAGTATCTGCAAATCAGGCACTTAACTCTCAGTCTGGATTCCCGCTTTCGCGGGAATTGTCATGGTGGCTTCCCCACCACGGAAGAT
>CAZCEM010000270.1:0-4067 GCA_964497555.1 uncultured bacterium | reverse complement strand
TGCCTGGTGGTTTGACCATTGGCATGATAAAAGTTTTTCAGCAGACCCTAATTAGTTACTCGATGATTGCGAATTGGTATGAGCTGACGCGGTGAGAATCACGCGTCGCAACAAACCTGTCGCCACGCTGCTCTCGTGGGAAGCCTATCAATCGTTGATCGAAACCATCGAAATTCTGAGCGATCAAGAGGCGATGGCTTTATTTCAGGAAGACGTTGCAGACATCAAAGCGGGACGAACGGTGCCTCTGTCGGAGGTGAGGCGACGGTTTTAGTAGGATGGGAAAGTGGTTGAGATATTAATGTTTGACAAAGTCAGGAAATTTCAAGATGAAAAGCATTTGGTTGCTGCTGCTCGCTTCTTTTACACTGTGGTGCCTGGTTGGGTGCGAAGTTTCCTCGACGGGCGGCTGCGGCGGTTGAGGCGGAGTGACCCCGCCAGTTATTGGCTGGGATCTGTGGAGTTCACCTTCCGTCGTGGATACCTTGACAGGCTCACAAGCTGAGTTCCAGGTTACGGTCCTCGCTCAAACCTCACTTGGATTCGGAATCGAGGATCAGTTGGTCATTTTTAGAAGCTATCCAGAAATCGGCAGCTTTGAGCCTGATTCTGCAACTACTGATTTAAACGGTCGAGCTTACAGCAGCTATCGGGTAACAGTTTCTGCTGATACGACCATGGTGATGATCCTCATTGGCGATGAGCAGCAGTTGGTGGCGCAGAGGATGGTGACGTTGATGGGGAGGTGATTTCAGTTTAGGAGACATGCGATGAAGAATGCATTGGCAGCAGTGCTTAGCGGGTTGCTGGTATGGTGTCTGGCGGGGTGTGAGTCGGAAGAGACACCCATCGTAAATCCAATATTCGACGACACGGTGAGAACCATTGAACTCAGAACTTCAGATTGGTTCCCGAATTTTCCGCCAGTTCTATCAACTACTATGGTTGCGATTCCGTTGATCGCTATCGCGATAAATCAAGCCAGCGTGGGCGTGCCCAGCGTCTTGATCCAATGGGAAGCCGATTTTCCCACAGGTTTGTTTGAGCCGTCGGATTCAACCATCACCGACTCGACGGGCGAGGCGTCGGTTGAGTATAACGTGCAGGTGCCGTTGGATACGACTAGAATCCTGCTGACGGTTCGTTGCGGGGAGGTCCTCGTCCAAAGGACTTTAGTCTTGATCGGACAACCTGAAGCGCCTAACTGGATAGAACTGAGGTTGACGCATTCGCGGATCGTTGGAGACGTTGGCTCGCAAGGAGAGATTGGGGTATTCGCCATAGCCAGAGACCAAAGTGGGATTTCCATTCCGGGGTTGTGGCTGGTCTTTTCAGATACGCCCGAAATTGGGAACTTCAATCCGGATTCGTGCCGAACTGATGACAATGGTCTCGCAATCAGCTGGTATCAGGTCACTATTCCTCCGGATACGACGCAAGTGATAATATCCGCCAGTCAGGGGCAGGTGCAATCGCAGAAGACGGTTACGCTGATCGGGAGATGAATTGTTGAGAGGAGGTTAAAACGGATCTTCCTCCAATAGTTACAGTAAATATCGCTGTAACTACTATAATTACAATGGCATAGAACTCTAATTATGTCGATATTAAGGGGTGCATTTTCTTTTTTCAACAGAGGTAATGCGTCGAAGACGCATTTTTTCAATGTTCAAAAGAAAATGCCCCCCTTAATAACAGCAGTGATGAGGTAAATCTGTTATCGTCTGCAGGTTCAACTGAGCCATTTTAAATTCCGAGCTTTCCCTATGTCATCGCTTATACCCTCCAAGAGGGAATGGACATTCTGCATTCTGCATTTTGCATTCTTCATTCTGCATTCTCCCCTCACCACGCCTTCTTCAAACCCAGATGTTCCCACACCAGCGCCAGCGTCTCCCCCGGCCGATCCAGGAAGCAGTAATGCCCCGCGCCGGATAATATCTCCAGCCGTGAGCCGGCAATTAAGCTCTGCATCTTTCGCGCGGCTGCCACCGGAACCACCATGTCGTTTTCACCCCAGAGCAGCAGCGTCGGTTGGGTCAAGCGGCGAATCTCAGCGAACAGGTCTTCGCTGATCACTCGGCTCAGGACGCCCTTCATGGTCGGCGACGCCGCGCGCCAATCCGACGACCCCAGCCGCTCCCGCCACGCCGACAGAGGCTGCCGCCAACCCTCCCGCAACAGCGGCACCAGGGCTTTCAGCGCCCGCGCCTGCATCCCCCGCAGCCAAATCTTCAGGCTGCGCGGCAGTACCAGCCCGGCGCTGCCTATCAACGTCAGACTGCTCACGCGTTCGGGGTGATCCGCTGCTAGAGCGATAGCTGCCCGCCCGCCGAAGCTGTGCCCCAGCAGGTCAGTACGCTCAATATCTTGCCGCTCCAGCCAGCGGAGCAGCAACTCGGCGTAGTCCCTGGTTCCCCAGCGGGAGTCGGGTTCGGGCGAGCCGGCAAAGCCTGGCAGCGCCGGCGCGAGAATCCGTCGTTGCTGGCTTAACGGCGCCATCAGCCCCGCAAAGACTTCCGGAGCGCTGCCCCAGCCATGCAGCATCACCAGCGGCGGCTCGCCGGAACCTCGCGCGAGGAAGTGAAGCAAGGCAGGTGAATAGGCGTCAGATTGAAAGGTCATGGATTTAAATTGCAGATGCGATGCCGCAGATTGAGCGAATGGCAGCATCTGGCGGGTGTTCGTGATATTGCCCTTGGGAGCTGAACATCCTAATCAGTCAGACTCACGCCGGCATGTCGACGCCTGGCTGAGTGTCATAAGTTAAAGAATTTTGCTATAACTGCAACATATACTGGTTCGGGGGCCAAGATGTCCACAAATAAAGTGGGACGTCTATCTACAACACCAAGGGCACAAGAACATTAAGATTAGAACTTGGTGTTCTTAATGCCCTTAATGTTGAGCTACGCCTACTTCACCAGAGTCAGCTTCCTCGACAAAGACCTGCCCCTACTCTCCAGCCGCGCGAGATATGCTCCGCTGGGCAGATCGGCGGCGTTCCAGTGGAAACAGAATATACCGACTAAAGGCAGACTTGACGATCTGGATACTGATTCCAGATTCGACCTTCTAAAGTGCGCCCGGCTCCTTTCCTGTTGATCCCCCCCACTGCTTGAAGAAGAAAGGCACATCTCGCCTGAAGCATTGCTCTCGGATGTCGCAAATCCACTCCTGTTTTATGGGACGAGCTTGAGGTCCGGATTCACCGCCCACAATCACCCAGTGAATCCCAGAAAGCTCAATTCGACCGACACTACCCAGCAACGGCTCAAAAGATATAAAGCGAACTGATGCTGGAACTTGCCTAAGGCAATCCAGTCGGGTTTTATAAACTGAAGACTCGACTGATACGCCCATCCAGATGTTTTCAGTCCATTTCAGAGCTGGAGCCACCTCTATCAATCGATCGGCTCGCTTGGTCAGTATCTGGTAAGTGTGTTGCGGAGTCGCGTTCATAGTCGCGAAGACTTGTCTGATGAACTGGACGGGCACCTCTTCATGGAAAAGGTCGCTCATGGAGTTCACAAACATCAGTCTCGGCTTCCGCCAGTGACGGGGATCATCCAAGGTATCCGGATGCAGGCAGACTTCAAAGCCTCGGCTGTACTTGGGGCAGCTCATGGCTTGCAATCTGAGAGCCAGCCGCTCGGCGTAACAGTGCTTACAGCCAGAGCTGATCCGGGTGCATCCGGTTACGGGATTCCAAGTGTCGCCGGTCCATTCTATGTGGGAGTGGGAGGACAAGGGTGCTCTTTAAGGTTTTGTCAAATCTCAGATGAATTCGACCATTGCACCTTTTGGGAAGGAGCCTGATTTTCGTTCAGATCCATCCTGCTTTAAAGGGTCAACACAAATCCGCTTTGCATTTTCAAGACGTTTGAGCACCTCGGTCTTGTGTTTGGCAATGAATAAGGTTTCATCCATAACATATTTCTCGATGTTATCTGCGTCAACCTTTCCTTTTCCTACGACGCGACATACACCCGAATCGCGTCTTTAATCATCGTCAGCGCTTCCTCGAAGGTCTCGCCGTCGGTTACGCAGCCCGGCAAAGCGGGACA
>CAZCEM010000269.1:2330-4071 GCA_964497555.1 uncultured bacterium | reverse complement strand
GGGCGTCCACAACCTACGGCTGAGGCGATTTTCATCCTTCGTGGTGGGGAAGCCCACCATGACAATTCCCGCGAAAGCGGGAATCCAGAAGGAATGAGGGCTGGATTACCGCCTTCGCGGGAATGACAGCAGCGAGGTTTTTCGCAGGTCGATTTTTGAATTATCGGACGGACTCTTTAGTCCGCCCTAACTTGGGCGGGACGCCCAAGTTACGTTAGGAGAAACATATCCAACAAGCTGGACATGACACACATCGCCATGGTGCTACCTTCGCCTTGGAGAGCGGGACGCTCTACCTGCGGATTGTTTCTCGTCGGTGGGAACACCCGACAATTCGATCCTGAGGGGATTACTCTCATAAGGAACCGACTTTCTTGAACTGCACCAGCACCTTTCTCGCGCCGGGGATTTCCTGGACGTGCTCGCGGATTTCCTCCTCCAGGTTCGGCGCGAAACGCTCCTCTTCTTCGGTCAGCTTGACCTCAATGAACGCGCTGCCCTCATTGGTATCGACGTTAATTCGCTGAATCTGACGGGCTTCGGTCAAACTAAGTCCGCGATGGGGATTGATGATGCCTTCCAGCACTTTATAGACCGCCTGCTTGTCGAGCTTGACTTCAACCTCCTCAGCCAGCCCGCGCTCGACTTCCCATTGATGCACCGCTGACTTCAATCCCTCGATTGCCAGCACCGAGCAGTGCAGCTTGACCGCCGGCAGCCCGTCGAGGGCTTGTGTCAGGTCTGCGTGCTTGAGTGCTTTAACTTCGTCGATGGTCTTTCCCTTCGCCAGGACGGTCGCGACCGAGCCGGTTGCAATGTTGGAGGCGCAGCCGAAGGAACGGAAACGAATGTCCTCGATGACCCGGGTCTCCGGATTGATCTTCATCGAATAGGTTATCATATCCCCACAAGCGGGGCTGCCTTCCGTCGAGAATGCATTGGCGTCGCTGAGATCGCCCACGTTCTGCGGCGCAGTGAAATGCTGGATGACTTTCTGGCTGTATTTTATGGCCATGGTGTTCCTTTGAAAACAGACTCAGCCGTCCAAGGGTCGATGGACAAAATGGACGGTATGGATGATGTGGAGGGTGGACGGCGCTGTTATCATTGTTTGTTACTTGGTCTTTTCCCCCTGCAAGCAGGGGGAAATTTCAGGCGAGACGCCCGACCTACACGGTAAAAGGGGTTAAGCGGACTGGCGCAGGGTGGGAACATCCTGCGCCGCCACTTGCCAACTTGCCAACTCGCCAACTTGCTAACTTACAACTTCACTTGATAATTCGGTGCTTCCCGGCTGATGACCACGTCGTGCGGATGGCTCTCCCTCACCGCTGCCGCCGTTATCTGGATGAACTGCGTTTCCTTCTGGAAGGTTGGGATGTCGCGGCAGCCGCAGTAACCCATGGAAGCCCGCAATCCCCCCGCTAATTGAAATATGGTATCCGCCAGCTTGCCCTTGAACGGCACCCGCCCCTCGATGCCCTCCGGCACCAGCTTATCAGGCTCGGCACCTTCCTGGAAGTAGCGGTCGGCCGAGCCTTTCTTCATCGCTGCCAGCGAGCCCATGCCGTAGAAGACCTTGTACGAGCGTCCCTCCCACAACACCAGCTCCCCGGGGGCTTCCTCAGTGCCCGCAAACAGCGATCCCAGCATCACCGCGTCGGCTCCCGCCGCGATGGCTTTGGCTATATCGCCGGAATAGCGGATGCCTCCATCCGCAATGATAGTTACGTCGCTGCCC
>CAZCEM010000269.1:0-2320 GCA_964497555.1 uncultured bacterium | reverse complement strand
CCCTCAATGCGTTGGCGCAAGCCAGCACCGCTGACAACTGTGGAACTCCAATCCCCGCTATAACGCGGGTGGTGCAAATGGCTCCCGCGCCGATGCCGACCTTGACGCCGTCCACGCCCGCCGCGACCAAATCACGAGCCGCCTCAGCCGTCGCCACGTTGCCCGCCAATATCTGGAGGTCCTTGAAAGCCCCCCGTATCTGACGCACCGTTCGCAGCACCCCTTCGGAATGACCGTGCGCTGTATCCACCGTAACCAGATCCACTTCCGCCGCCACCAGCGCTTCCACCCGCCTCAGGGTGTCCTTGCCGACGCCGACCGCCGCGGCTACCCGCAACCGTCCCTTCTCGTCCATGCAGGCATTGGGAAACTGACGCTTCTTCATAATGTCCTTGGCGGTTATAAGCCCCATCAGCCGTCCGTTCTCATCCACTACCGGCAGCTTTTCAATCCGCTTCTCCATAAAGATGTTCCATGCAGCCTCAACGGTGGTGCCGACGGGAGCTGTTATCAGCGGCTGTTGGGTCATAAACTTGTGGATGGGGCGGGTGAGGTCGTCCACAAAACGGATGTCCCGGTGCGTCAAGATGCCGACCAGTTTGTCCTCGTCCACGATGGGAATGCCGGAGATGTTGTCCTTCCTCATAACCTGAATCGCCTGCGCCAGCGGCACGTTTGGCGGCAGGGTGATGGGATTGGTGATGGTGAAGCTCTCCGAGCGCTTCACCGCCGCCACCTGCGCGGATTGTTCCTCCACCGACAGGTTCTTGTGGATCACCCCCAGCCCCCCCTGCCGAGCCAGCGCGACAGCCAGATTCGAATCGGTAACGGTGTCCATCGCCGCGCTGACCAAGGGGATGTTCAGTTTAATCCCCCTCGTCGCTCGAGATTCCAGACTCACCTCTCGAGGCAGCACGCTCGAGCGGCGCGGCAGTATCAACACGTCATCAAAGGTCAATCCGTTGGGAATGACTTTATCGCTGAACTCAAATTGCTGACTGTCCATGCTTGATCCTCTTCTGTAACGCCGCCTTCCAGGCGGCTGATCTTGTCGCTGAGCCGTCTGGAAGACAGCGCTGCGCCTCAATGAATAATGGTCGAACGGAAAAACTCCCAGTATTCCCAGACTGACAGAGCGGCGTTCAGAATCCCGAACAGAACCGCTCCCGCCGTAAGTCCAGGTCCAATCCAGAGGAACACGACCAGCGCCGCTGAGCGGCGGGTATGGAATTTGAAAGCCCACAACAGCCGCGCTGCGCCCCAAAGGAGCAAAACCGCCGCCAGCGCCGTCAGTAAAAAACCGGCCTTGCCGGCATAGATACGTCCCGCGAACATGGCAAAGGGCAGCAAGCCGAGCAACACTACCATCGACCAGACGATGAAGTCGATGCTCTGCGACAACGAACACCGCATCCGCGTCCAAGAGCTGACCAGCGTCGCATAGAGCGCTGCCATCCATATTAACACAAACGCCAGCAGCCAAAAGAATAGGAACGCGCGATAGGGCTGCCAGAAGAGGGCGGCTATCCACTCAATCACCGAGTCATTCCCCACCAGATAGCCGACCGTCCAATCGGCGGCTGGATTGGTGCGTTGGGCGTACAGCCAGCCCCCCAAGGTCAAGCCCGCTGTCGCGGATATCAATCCCGACAACAGCCAGGTGTGACCGCTTTGGAAGTACCGGAGATGACCGATGTCCTGAAAAAGACCCTGCGGTGACATCAGGCTGCGAAAGATATTCACCCGCAGAATATTATTCTGCCTCAGCGACAGGAAAAAGATCAACAATATCATCATTCCCGCGACCAGCAGAGAGGGTGATTCAGCAGGCGCTAAGACGATTGCCGCGGACGGTTCGGTGCTGCCCAGAATCCAATGCTCCTGCAGTTTTCGGAACGAGAGACGCGGATGACGGTCGGCTGTAACCAGCCCGGCAGCATAATTCGTCCCACTCCCATGCGAAGGCGAGGATATGGAGGGCACCAATCCCACCCAATCGGTGAAATCGCCGACTATCACGCCCCTGCCCCAAGAGAGTTTCTCCACTGCTGAAATCTGGCCTAAAAGCATTGCCGTCTGAACAGCGTCCGATGAATACCCGTGCTGCGACTGGTCGGCCGTGGGATTGAGCAGCGACCGAAGACCGGCGATGACCACAGCTCGGTCGCAGTCCAGCCGAGCAGGCGGGTGCTCAAGAATCCAGCGGCCGTGCTCCGTGAACTCAAGTGCCACAAAATCCGCCGGCGCCGCTGAAAAATTCTCGCGCAACACCACCGAGAAATATACCGGACGCTGATCCAGCGCGCGCACAGCTTTGACA
>CAZCEM010000268.1:0-4074 GCA_964497555.1 uncultured bacterium | reverse complement strand
ACTGCCTTCTGAGGCCCAACCTAAGAGGTGAAGTCAAGCGGGACGCACGCGCTACACTCTAATGGCTCGATTCTGCATTCAGCATTCAGCATTCTGCATTCAAATCCTCCGCGAGCTTGACACTCCCGCGAGGTTATCATATATTACCAGAAGCCCTCTTTCCGCGCCTTCGTTCACCTAATTTTACAGGACACCGTCCCGTGTGGTCATACGCCTTGAAACGAATCCCCCATATCAGCCGCGCCGCCGCCGCGCTGCTGCTGGTCCTCACTGCCGGCGTCTTGGCTGCCTCACCAGCCGACCAAGACTTCGCCTACGCGGTGGGGCTGTATCGGGACGGCCTGTACGAGATGGCCGCTGCCCGCTTCAGCGAATACCTGACCCATTACACGAGCGGCGACCGCGCGCCTCAAGCACTGTACCTGCTGGGCGAATGCCAGTTCCAGCTTAAGAACTACCCCGCCTGCCGCGAATCATTGAACCGCTTTCTGAAACAGCACCCCACCCACGAACTCATGGACGAAGCCCTGCTGCGGCTGGGGCAAGCCCAATTCGAGGGCGGCATCCCCCAGGCGGCGGCGCGAACGTTCTCCCGGCTGGAGTCCGACTACCCGAAAAGCCCGTTGCTCGCTGACGCCACTTACTGGGCAGGCGAAGCCAGTCTGGCGATGGGCGACACCACCAGCGCGCTGGCAAGATACCGCCTGATGATGGACAAAAACCCCACCCACAGCTATGCCCCCTGGGCGGCTTTCGCCACCGGTTTCATACACGAGCGGCGCAATGATTCTCAAGCCGCGCTGGGCGCGTATCGGTTGGTGTGGGAGAAATACCCCCAGTCGGAATCGGTGCCTTCAGCGCTGTACCGCGCCGGCAACCTGTACTTTCAAGCCGGCGATTTCGCCCAGGCTCGCAAGACGCTTAGCCAGGTGGTGTCGTTGAAGGTCGCACCGGACATCCTGCGCCACACCAGCTTCCTGCTGGGTGAGATAGACTACAAGGACGGCAGCTACGCTTCCGCGGAGTCAAACTACCGACAGGCGCTGAAAGCCGATTCCCTGTCCGAGCCCGCGCCACAGGCGTATTTCGCGCTGGGTTGGATGGCGGCCGACCGTAAGCAGTGGGCTGACGCGGACCGATGGTTTTCAGCGGTCCTTCGCAGCTTCCCCGACCACGCCCTCGCCGCGCAAGCCTCCTTCGAACTCGGACGAGTCCGGCAGCAGGCCGGCGACGTCGCTGCTGCTGTAAAAGCCTGGGGGCAGACCGCTGACAAGTACCCCCGCAGCCGCGAAGCCGGGCTGGCAGGTATTGAGGCTGGACGCATCAAGTTTGGCGAAGGTCGATTCCTTGAAGCGGCAGCAAATTATCGCAAAGCCCTCAACGCGCCGCTGAACGCTCCCGAGAAAGCCCGAGCTTACAACCTGTTAGGCGCTGCCAGCCAGTCCGGCGGGGAATCAGCCGCAGCGCTGGACGCCTTCAAGAAGGGGCTGGATTCTTCACCGGAACCAGCGGACGAGCAGGAGATGCTGTTCATGGCGGGCTACCTGTCGCATTCCAACAAGGACGATGACGCAGCGGTTCGTTATCTTACTATCCTGCTGGAGCGCTATCCCCAGTCGGAGCGGACGCCGGAGGGGCTGTTCTGGCTGGCGGAAGCGCGGTTCTCTAAGGGCGATTACGCCGGAGCGGAAGCCTCATACCGCCGGCTCATCACCTCCTTCCCGGAGAATAGGCTGCTGGAGGAAGCGCGCTACGGCCGCGCCTGGGCCTTCTACAAGCTGGGCGATTACAGCAACGCTGCGGAAGCCTTTAAATACTTCCTCAAAACCCATCCTCAGAGCCGCTACGCCGTTGACGCGGAACTGCGCGCGGCCGACAGCCGCTTTACCGCCAAGGACTATGCCGCTGCCGAGAAAGCATACCATGAGTTTTACCAGAAGCATCCCGGCATGTCGGAGTCCGAACGCGCCCGATATCAGACGGCGGTGTGCCTGCTGAAGATGGACAAGTTCCAGCCGGCAGCAGAGGCGTTCGAGAAGTTCTGCAGCGCTTTTCCTCAGTCCAACCTAACTGGCGACGCCCGTTACATGAAAGGCTGGTCGCTGTTTCGGGCGGAGAAGTTCACCGAAGCCATCGACGCTTACCGAGACTTTTTAGCTAAGTCGCCTCATTCGCCCTACCGCCCCGACGCAGCCTACGGCATTGCTGACGCGCTGTACAACCTGAAGCGCTATGCTGACGCAGCTGACGCTTACGAAGCTGTCGTTAATGACTATCCCAACTCGCCGCTGGTGGGCGACGCCATCAGCGGTTTGCAGTGGTGCGTGGTTCAGCTCGGCGACGTGGACCGAGCGCTGCGTTCGGCGGACGACTTCGCCCGCCGCAATCCGAAAAGCGAACTCCTCGACGATTTGGTCATGCGCATCGGCGACATGCTGTACAACAACGGCGACTTCCCCCGCGCGGCGGAGAACTACCGCCGTCTGCGCAGCCAGTACCCCCAGAGCGACTTGATTCCGGCAGCGATGCTGTCGGAAGGGCGGTCGCTGTTGGCTTCCGCCGACACCGCGGGAGCGCTAAGGGTCTGGGAGGAACTCAGCCGGCGAACACCCATTAGTAATCTGACCGCTCAGGGATTGTTTCAGATAGGCAAGTTGAACCTGGACAGGGGCGATGCAGCAGGGGCGATAGCGGCTTTCGCGAAGCTGCGGGCTGATTATCCCCAGCTCGACCTGGCGCGCGAGGCGCGGGTGATGGAGGCTGCAGCGCTGAGGAATTCGGGGCAGCCGGCCAAGGCGCTGGAAGCGTTGCAGCCGCTGCTTAAGGACACCGAAACCGACTTGATAGCCGATCGGGCAAGGGTGGCGGCAGCGCGATGCTTAGCTGAAACAGGCAAGCCGGATGAGGGCTTGAAGCTGGCGCAGAAGGTGTCGGTGGACCGCTCCGACGAGACCGGCGCCGAAGCGCAGTTTGAAACCGGCCGAATTCTGACGCAGATGGGGCGGGACGCTGACGCCATCGCTGCGTATTTGAAGACCAAGTACATCTTTGAGGCTTACCCCGAATGGACAGCTCCGGCGCAGATCGAAGCCGCCCGGCTGCAGATTAAAACCGGGGCAGTCGAGGACGCCAAGCGGGTGTTGAAGAGCGTCCGCTCAATCCACGGAGAGGATAAGTGGGGGCGGATGGCGGGGGATCTGTTGGGAAGCCTTAGATGAGAATGCAAAATGCAGGATGAAGAATGCAGAATGAAGAATGAGGGGAGCGGGAGAGTTGTTGGAGAGAATTAAGTGAGCGGATTCGATGTGGCGCTGGTAGTGGTTTTTTGGTTGGCGCTGGCGGGAGTGCTGCAAACCTATCTAGGGCTGCCGGTTTGGCTTAAGCTGATGGACTGGTTTCGGCGACAGGGTGAGGAATATCGGTTCAGCGCCGCCACGGATGAAGACCTGCCGCGCGCAGCCGTAATAATCCCGGCTTACAACGAGGAAGCCTGCATCCGGCAGCGAATTGAGAACCTGCTAAAACAGGACTATCCCGCCAACAAGCTGCGCATCGTGATCGGTTCGGATTGTTCGACCGACCGGACTCACGAAATCGTCCATAGCTTCGACGATCCGCGGGTGGAGCTGCGGATCATGCCTGATCGCAGCGGTAAGCTGGGGGTGTTGGACACAGTGGCGCCCGACGCGCCTGGTGAAGTGGTGGTGGTTACCGACGCCAATGTGCATTTCGAGTGTGACGCTCTGCGGAGGCTTCTGTCGCCGTTTAAAGATGGGCGGGTGGGCGGCGTATCGGGAGACCAACGATGCGTCGCGCCTCCTGAAGGCAAACTCGTGGACCGAGAGATAGTCTATCGCAAATATGAGACGAAGCTTAAAGCTGAACTGGGGCTTAAGGGGATGCTGTTTGGCGCCTACGGCGGATTCTATGCCTTTCGTAAGGCTCTATTTCGGCCTTTTGGCTTGAAACCGGTCCATGATGATATCATCCTGCCGTTGGAGGTATTGGCGCAGGGATACAGTTTTGTTTTCGCGCCGGAGGCGGTGGCGTTGGAGGACACCTGTCTGACGGCGC
>CAZCEM010000267.1:0-4080 GCA_964497555.1 uncultured bacterium | reverse complement strand
TCAGTCCGCTCTATTTGCTGAAAACCAAACAGCTTCGAAATTCTTTACTGTCATTCCCGCGAAAGCGGGAAGCCAGAATGAAGTTCGTAACTACTTGATATTTCCAAAGATAAACTCTCAGTCTGGATTCCCGCTTTCGCGGGAATGACAGCGCTCGGAGTTTGCAACACTGTCCGTTTTTCCTGAATCTTTAATTCACAGCGGATTTAACGGATTTAGCGGATTGCCCCTATACTTTCCCATCTGCTTAATCCGCTTAATCTGCTGTGAATATAATCCTACCCAGCCAATGCAACCCAGAGAGATACTATTAAGATGTTCGCAAACGAGAACGGCAGGAAGATTTTCCAACACACGTGCATAAGCTGATCCACCCGCAGGCGCGGCAGCGTCCAGCGGATGAGCTGCTGGAATAGAACTAACAGGAAGGCTTTGCCCGCGAACCAGCCGAAACCGACCAGGTTGTGCCCGATGACGCTGGTCTCCGGCGAAACCTCCAGGAACGTGAAGGGCGCGTGCCAGCCGCCCAGGAACAAAGCCGTCACCACGCCCGACACCAGGAACATGTTGGCGAATTCCGCCAGATAGAACATCGCCCAGCGCATGCCCGAATACTCGACGTTGAAACCCGCCACCAGTTCGGATTCGCCTTCCGGCAGGTCGAACGGCACCCGGTTGGCTTCCGCCAGACTCGACCAGAAGTAAATGATGAAGGCAATTATCGCAAACGGGAAATGCGCGAACACGCCCCAGTTCCAGAACCCGCCGGCTTGCGCCCGCACCAAATCCTGCATCGACAGGCTGCCCACCGTCATTATCGGCACCAGCAAAGACAGGACAATGGGGATTTCATAGGAGATCATCTGCGACGCGGCTCGCATCCCCCCGTACAACGCCCATTTGTTGTTCGACGCCCAACCCGCTAAAAGAATCCCCAAGACTTCCAGCGACGAGACAGCCAGCAGATAGAACACGCCGATGTTCAGATCGGTGCCAATAAGGTTTGCCCCAAAGGGCAGCACCGCGAAGGTCGCCACGCAGGAGGCTAACACGATGTACGGCGCCAGCTTGAACAGCGGCTTGTCAGCCGCGTCGGGGACGATGTCCTCCTTCTGCAGCAGCTTCAACATGTCGGCGATGGTCTGGGACCAGCCGTGCCAGCCGCCGGTCTCCATGGGGCCTAAGCGGTCCTGCACGTGGGCTGAGACCTTGCGCTCGGTCCAAATAGCCACCAGCGAGAATACCGAGATAAAGCCGATCATCCCGCCGGCGTAGATCACCGCAATCAGAATATCCCACCAGTTCATCGATCCACCTCCCCGAGCACGATATCAATCGACCCGATCAGGGCTACCATGTCCGCGATCAATAAGCCCGGAGCCACTTCCGGAATCACCGACAGCGAGCTGAACGACGGCGCGCGGCACTTCAGCCGCCAGGGATTCTTCTTGCCGTCGGAGACGATGTAAAAGCCTAGTTCGCCCTTGGGGTGCTCGGTGCGGAAATAAATCTCACCCACGGGCACTTTGGAGAAGGTTTTGGGAATGGCGGCTTTCACATCGTCGCCGGGCATCTTTTCTAACCGCTCGACCGCCTGCTTGATGATCTTCAGCGACTGGACGCACTCGTTCACCCGCACCATGTAGCGGTTGTAGCAGTCGCCCACCACTCCGGTCTCATTCGAGCCGACCGGAATCTCAAAGTCGTAGGTCTCGTAGCTGCAATATGGCTCGTTCTTGCGCAAGTCCCACTTGACGCCCGCGCCTCGAAGGTTGGGGCCGGTCAACCCGTACTGAATGCATATATCCGCCGGGATGACAGCCACATTTGCCAGACGCTCGATAAATATCTTGTTGAAGGACAGCAGGTTGTTGACTTCTTCCAGCTTGCCTTCCATGTACTTCAGGTAATCGCGGACGCCCTGCAGCCAGCCGTCGGGCAGGTCATGCGACAAGCCGCCCACGCGCATGTAGTTCAGCAGCAACCGCCCGCCGCACAGCTTGTCGAACAGGTCGAGAATCCATTCCCGCTCCTGTATCAGATACAGGAACGGCGTCCACGCGCCGATGTCCAACCCATACGTGCCGATGGCGATGAAATGCGACGCCAGGCGATTCATCTCCGACACCAGCACCCGAATGGTCTGCACCCGTTCGGAAACCTCGATGCCGAACAGCTTTTCGGCCGCCAGCACATAGCCGAGGTTGTTGTTCATGCTGGAGCAATAATCCAGCCGGTCGGTATAGGCTACGATGGCTTGCCAGCCGACATTCTCGCAGCATTTCTCGAAGCAGCGATGCAAATAGCCAATGTAAGGTGTGGCTCTTACGATCATCTCGCCGTCGGTCTCCAGCTCCACCCGCAAAACCCCGTGGGTGGCGGGATGCTGAGGCCCCATCTGGACGGTCATACGCTCGCCGTGCACGTCCTCGAAGTTGGCGATCAGCCGAGCCAATTGCTCCCGCGACGCGCCGACAGGCAAATCCAATTCCTTAACCATGGTCATCAGTTGCTCCCCTTTTGCAAAGGCGGGCCGACGGTCAGGGAGATGTTATGCCAGAATTCGGGCGCTTGGTAATCCTTCCGCAGCGGATGCCCGGTCCAGTCTTCCGGCAGAAGAATCCGACGCAGATCCGGATTGCCGATATAGCGAATGCCGATAAGATCGTAGGCTTCCCGCTCGTGCCATTCAGCCGTGCGCCAGATGGACGCGACCGAAGGCATTTCAACTTCATCGGCTTTCGGGCAACCGCAACGCAGGTTGACCTTGTGACCGTGTTTCATGGAGTAGAGGTGATAGACGGTTTGCAGCTCGTCGGCGGTTTCCAGCCCTGACAGGCACATGAGGCAGTCGAAGCTGAGAGCCGGGCCGTCGCGGAGGGTTTGACAGACCGCCAGTAAATGCTCCGCGGGAACGCGCAACACCGGGGCGGGCGACGCGGAATCCAGCGTCAGGTTCACACCCAGCAGAAGGCCCTGGAGGTGTTCGAGGATTTCCTGCAGGTTCATGCGCGTTTCTCCGCCGGTTTCCTGGCGATGGTCTGGCGCTTGATGAGTTCCTGCAGGCGCAGGTAACCGTCGATCAACGCTTCCGGGCGGGGCGGGCAGCCGGGGATATAGACGTCCACCGGTATCACCCGATCCACGCCTTTGAGCACGTGATAGCCGTGCTCCCAGTAAGGTCCGCCGGAGTTCGCGCAGGAGCCCATCGAGATCACATAGCGCGGCTCAGCCATTTGCTCGTAGAGGGTCACCAGTCGCTCGCCCATCTTGGCGGTGACGGTGCCCGACACCAGCAGGCAGTCGCTCTGGCGCGGCGTCGGACGGGGGAAGATGCCGAAGCGGTCGAGGTCGAAGCGGGAGGCGTTGGTTGCCATCATTTCGATGGCGCAGCACGCCAGCCCGAAGGTCAGCGGCCAGATGGAGCTGGCCCGCGACCAGTTTAAAACCTGATCGACCGATGTAAGGATGATGTTGGGTTCGAACCGATCTCTAATCAGTCCCATTCCGACCTCCGAATGCCGCCGCTGGAGGATGCGCGGGGTCGCACCCAGTTCAAATCGCCCTTGCCCCACACATACGCCAGTCCAACCATCAGAATGATGATGAATACCGCCATATCGATCCAGGCGAACAAGCCCAGTCCTCGCAGGTTTAATGCCCAGGGGAACAGGAACAACGCTTCGACGTCGAAGACCAGAAAGATAAGCGCCACCACGTAGAAGCGGGTGTTGAATCGCACCCACGGCGAACCGACCGGCTCTTCGCCGCACTCGTAGGTGGAGTTCTTCTGGGGGCTGGGATGATGGGGGGCGATGAACCACGCGGCGATGAGCGCTGCCGCCACCGTGAAAATCCCCGCTCCGAAAAATATCAGTACCGGCGTGAACAACACAACGCCTCCTAAACAAATGTAAAATTCCGCTGAAAAGGTCCGACAAGGCCATTGTTCGCGGGCTTTATTTTACAGGATATACAGGATGTTTTATCCTGTTCATCCTGTATTAATGGGTGCAGAATCTATGGGACATTAGTTGTCATTTCCCAGAAAATAGCGCCTGCGACGCGTAGGTCGGGCCT
>CAZCEM010000266.1:0-4081 GCA_964497555.1 uncultured bacterium | reverse complement strand
GAGAACGAGCTGGCGTTGACCCGGCAGCGGATCACCTTCCTGCAAAGCGGTTTGTCGGAGGTGACTCGGCAGCGTGAATCCCGCCAGAATGCCATCGAAGACGCCCGCCGTACAATAGTTGAAGCGGAGCAAATCGTCGCTGAGCGCCAGTCCCAGCAAACCGCCGCCACCACCTCCCTCTCGGAGAATGAAAAGCAGACCGAAAGCGCGCGCAAGAACTTCGAGGCCGCTCGCAGCCAGTTGACGCTCTGCCGTCGCAGCGAGGAGCAGGCGCGGGGAAGGCGAGCTTTGATCCAGTCGGAAATCCAACGCCTGGAAGAAGACCGGCAGCGACGACTCGAGCGGTGGGAGCAACTGAATCGCAGCCGCGAGAGCCTGGCCGGCTCGATGGAGAACTTAGAAAACCTTATACGTTCGGAACAAGAGGCTTTGGTAAAGATACAATCCGAACGTGACCGGCTGGCAAAGGAACAAGTGGAG
The DNA here is from genome assembly GCA_964497555.1 of uncultured bacterium. Taxonomy (GTDB): domain Bacteria; phylum Electryoneota; class AABM5-125-24; order Hatepunaeales; family Hatepunaeaceae; genus CAZCEM01. The sequence continues at coordinate 3,601 of CAZCEM010000266.1, read as the reverse complement.
ATAATCCGCGTTCTTGAGGAGAGCCGTCGGAAGCAAATCCCCGCTGCCAAGCAGTTATCGCAGGCGCGGGAGGCTTACGAAACCGCCCGCACCGCGCTGACGGTGCATGAGGGACGCGTCGGGGCTAACCTGTCCTTCAAGGGCGAATTGAAGCAGCTTTTAGGCAGCGGTGAAATCCTCACCATAGCCGACCGGATTGAGTGCGCTTCAGAGCATCGCGCCGCCTTAGCCGCGGGATTAAAGCCCATCCTCGACGCGGTTGACTTGCCGAACGATGCGGTTCAAGCGGACATCCCCCAATATCTCAAGGACGGAGAGCAGGGCGTCTTCCGCGCCAAGATCGGCGCCTTTCCCCATCGAGCCGTCGCGGAAATCCCTCCCCGGTGGAAAGACACGCTCCTGCCCGCTGCTGGCTTGATAAATAACTCGGGCGAACTGGGTGAGTTCCTGCAGGCTCGACTGAGCGACGCAGTGGTGCTGGTCGAGGCGGGTAAGCTGCCGCAGGCGCTGTCCTGGGCGCAGGCGCAGGGTTGGCGGTTGTTGACCGCGGCAGGGGAGGTCTTCGAACCGGACGGCGTCCTCCACGCCGGATGGATTGATCCCAACGCCTTCCGCATCGGCTGGAACTCCCGCCGTGACGAGTTGCGCTCAGTCGTCGCTGAAGCCGAGAAGGTTTTAAATCGGTTGAAAGACGAATTCAAAGCCCTGACCGACCGCATCGACGAGAGGGAAGCTGCCCTGAACGTGCAACGCAAACGACAGCGCGACGCGGACGACCGAGCTGCCGCTGTCTCCCGCAAAATCGCGGGAGTCGAGGACGAGCGCGACCGCGGAAAGCGGCGGTTGGACGAGTTGACGACCGAAATCGAATCCCTGTTGAAGTGGCTGGAGAATTACCGGAACCGACATGACCGCGGCGATGAACTTAAGGAAGCCGAACGGTCTATCGAGGAAGCGGCGCAAGCCCGACTAAAAGCGGAGAGCCAATTCCAGCAGGCCGAAGACGGGCGGGTGCAGCAAGCTGAAGCCCGCGCGGAGTTGACTTCCCGCCATGCCCGCGAGCTGGACTTACTCAATGAATCTCAGAGGCTTCTCACCCAGCGCCGAAGCGACTTCGAGAAAGCCGTCGCAGATCTGGCTCAGTTCGACGCCCAGACTGCTCAGCAGTCGGAGGAACTGGAACGCGCCCGCGCCGCCGCGACCAATCTGGAGCGCCAGTTGGTTCAAGCCCGTCGCGAGCGGGTGGAACTGGACAACGCCCTCGAAAACCTGCGGCAGGAGCGCAAACGCGCGCGGGAGGAGCTGGACCGCGCCCGCGAATACCTGAAAAACAGCGAACTCAGCCTCAAGAATCAGCTTAAGGAGCGCGGCGCGGTGGAGGTTGAGCTGATACGGCAGCGGGAACGCCTGCGCGATATTGACCGACGCATGGTCGAAGACACCGGCAACCATCCCGAGGACCTCAGCGACCGCGCGACGGAGGAAGCCGAGATTGAGCTGGAGGAACTGGGCGTGATGGACTTGAGCGCCGAGGAAATCCGCGAGCGCATCGCTTCGATGGGGCCTGTGAACATGCTGGCGCTGGAGGAGTTGACCGAAGTCGAGGAGCGATACAACTTCCTCGCCGACCAGAAGCAGGACCTGGAGAACGGCGTCGAGGTGCTGCTGGAGACCATCGACCGCATCAACCATGAATCGAGGCGGCGGTTTCGTGAGACCTTCGAACAGGTCAACCGCAACTTTCAGAACATCTTCCGCCGCCTGTTCGAGGGCGGCGAGGCTCGGATTCAGCTATTCGACGGCGATCCGCTGGAAGCTGATATTAAAATCTGGGCGACGCCTTCGGGAAAGAAGCTCCAGCCCCTGTCAATGTTGTCGGGCGGCGAAAAGGCGCTGACGGCCATCTCGCTGCTGTTCGCTATATACGACGTGCGCCCTAGCCCCTTCTGCATCCTGGATGAAGTCGATGCGCCGCTGGACGACGCCAACGTTGAGCGCTTCAAACGACTGTTGAAAGAATACTCAGCGCGGACGCAGTACTTCATCGTCACCCACAACAAAAAGACCATGGCGGCAGCCGATTCACTGATAGGGGTGACGCTGAGCCAGGACGGCACGTCGCATCTGGTGTCGGTGAAGCTGGAGAAGGACGACGAAAGTCGAGTTCTTAGCACGGAAGAAGCATGAGTGACAAAATGATGACCGGAGCGGTGCTGGTTATCCTCTGGGCGGCGTTCGCTCAGGCAGCCGCGACGTCGCCCATGACGTTGGATTTCTGCGCCTTTCGCGGCGAGCAGGGGCGGGTGTATCTGGAGGTGTACATCGACCATCCCCGCTCGACGTTGACACATATATCGACCGACGAAGGCTGGTACGCGGCGCTGCGCATGAACCTGGAGATGCGCCGGGCTGACCAGTCGGTGGCGAAGGACTCGTGGCTGATAGAAGACCTGGTCGATAATCCCGAAGCCATCGGGGGCGCGCAGCGGATGCTGGACGCCCGCATCTACGAGCTGAATCCGGGCGCCTACAATCTCATCGTCACCGCGCGGGACAGTGTTTCAGGCAAGTCGTGGCAGTCCGAGCCGGCTGTCACCGTCGCTGGATTTCCCCGCGACGCTTTGAACATATCCGATGTCGAACTGGGCTCGCATCTGATACCCGCTGAAATGCAGGAGGAGTTCAAGCGCGGCGACTTCGGGCTTACGCCCAATCCGCGACGCATCTTTGGCGGAGAATATTCGTTCTTCATCTACTACTTCGAGATTTATCCCTCCTTCGCCGAGCTGAATCCCCCCGACCCGGTGGATTCATCGGCACGGGAATACGCTGTCGAGCGCGCGGTGCTCAACGGCTTGCAGGACACCGTGAAGACGCTGCCGGCCATGGTTCATCATTCGTCGGTAGAGGCGTTCGCCGACATCGACAGCGTGCTGTTGGATGATGTGCCGACAGGATCGTATCTCTTTGCGGTGAAGGTGACCGGTCCCGATGGAGCGTTTGTTGAAAAGAGCACTAAGTTCTTCGTCTATCAGAAAGACTTGCCGATACCGACTTTGACCGCTTCGACGCAGATAATCGCCGATCCGGAGGAGGAGCTGGAGGAGATTGACTTTCTGCTGTCTCGCGGGCAGCGCAAGATGGCCGACCAGATGAGCCGCGAGGACAAGGCGCTGTTCCTGGAGAACTGGTGGCGTCAGTATGACGACAATCCGCGCACGCCGGATGTGCCGGTACGGCGGCTGTTCCGGCAGCGGGTGGCTGAAGCCGACGAGCGCTGGGACAGCTACCGCGAGCCGGGACATCGAACCGACCTGGGGCGGGTGTATGTGCTGTACGGCGAGCCGGATCACATCGAGCGCCAGCCTATGGACCAGGACTCCAAGCCTTACATGGTCTGGCATTATGACCATCTGGAGGGGGGGGTGATTTTTGTGTTTGTGGACCGGAGCGGTCTGGGTGAGTTTCAACTGGTGCATTCCACCCGGCGGGGCGAGATCAGCAACGCGGACTGGTATCAGATGTATGTCCAGAGGAGCGGAACTTCGACGGAACGGTAGAGAGAATGAAGAATGCAGAATGCAGAATGCAGAATGCTGAA
>CAZCEM010000265.1:0-4098 GCA_964497555.1 uncultured bacterium | reverse complement strand
AAATCGCCTCAGCCGTAGGTTGTGGATGCCCTGCGGCACACTGGTGGTCGGGCTCAGAGGCCCGACCTACGCGCTTTGAAGGGGCTATTTTCTGGGAATGACAGCGGGTGTCAAGTATTTTCTGCCCCCCCTTAATATCCTGCGGCGTTTTTTTTCTGGACTTCTTGTGTCTGTTGGTCCGACAATCCTTAAACTCGCACTTTCCAATTGACAAAGAAGCAACTAAATCCTATATTGAGAAAAACTCCTTTCCGGAACGCGCAAACACGCTCCAGTGGAGCTTCGTTGAACTTTTACCGACGTTAAAACTTCTCTTGCAGGAGGCGTGATGATAAATCCCCATCCCGTTTTTGCCATACGTGACTTCGATGATTTGCGCGACGACCTGGACTTTCTGCTCGACAACTACTTCCCCGCCCGTCGCGCCTACCTGATGCCGGCTGAGCGCGGCTGGCGTCCTCGAACCGACATGTTCGAGACCGACACGGAAATCGTCATCATGGTGGATATCGCTGGTATCACCACCCGCGACTTCCGGCTGCAACTCGAAGCCAACCAGCTTATACTGCGCGGAATCCGCCGCGAATATTCCTGCGAAGGAAAGCGAAAATATTACAAAATGGAAATCGACTTCGGACCTTTTGAACGCCGCATCGAACTGCCGGCGCCGATCGATCCCGACGGGGTCGTCGCTCGATATTCGCAAGGCTTTCTTGAAATTCGGCTCCCCAAACGCGAGGAGGGCAGCGCGTTCAACCGGGAAATCACCATCACCTGACGAGGAAACAATGAGCGCTATGGACGACGAAATTGACCTGCCTGTGATGCCGGACAAATTACCTTTATTCCTGGTTGACGATATTGTCATCTTCCCCGGCATCATTACACCGCTGGTGGTCAAAGATCCCACTCAAGTAGCTATGGTCAGCGAGGCCTTGGCCGCCGACCGAAAGATGCTGGCGGTGGCTTTAAAGAGACTGGCGCCTGACGGCCAAAATCGGCTGAATGAACCTTATGACATCGGCTGTGTTGTATCCATTGTTAAAATGCTTCGCATCCCCGACGGGACGCTGCGGCTGTTGGTCCAAGGTCTATTGCGAACAAAAATCGGACGACGTTATACTGACAAAGCCGGCCATCCGACAGCGTCCATCCAGGTCGTGGAACAGAGCCTCGGCGATGGGCTGCGGCTGGAAGCCATATCGCGCACTATCCGCGACGAATTCAGCGCTGTCATCGACGCTGCGCCTTATCTGCCCTACGAGATGAAGGTCACGCTGTTGAACATCACCGATCCCGGCTCACTGGCTGACTTCGTGGGCGCCAATCTGAACATCCGCATCGACGAGCGGCAGGAAATCCTCTCGGAACTGAATATCGAAATCCGGTGTACAAAAATCTCCCAAATGGTCAGCCGCGAATTGCAGTTGCTGCAGTTGGGCAATAAGATTCAGTCTGAAGTTTCAGGCACAATTGAGAAGAATCAGCGCGAATACTTCCTTCGCGAACAACTCAAAGCCATCCGCAAGGAGCTGGGCGAGGATGAAGAAGGCGCCGGCAACCGGGAACTCCGCGCGAAACTGGAAAAGCTTGACGCGCCGGATCAAGTGAAAGCTGTCGCCAAACGGGAAGTCGAACGCCTGGAACGCATTTCGCCCTCCTCGGCGGAATACACCGTCGCCAGCACCTATCTCGATTGGATACTCGACCTTCCCTGGCGGGTGTCTTCGGAAGACCGCATTGACATCGCTGAATCCCGCCGAATATTGGAGCGGGACCACTACGGGCTTAAGGACGTAAAGGAAAGAATCCTCGAATATCTGGCGGTTAGAAAGTTGAAAGGCGCTGGGCGGGGGTCTATTGTGTGCTTCGTCGGACCTCCGGGCGTAGGCAAGACCTCCATCGGCAAATCCATCGCCTCCGCCATGGACCGGAAGTTCGTGCGCATGTCGCTGGGCGGGCTGCGGGACGAAGCTGAAGTGCGCGGTCACCGCCGCACCTACATCGGAGCCCTGCCGGGGCGAATCATCCAGAACCTGCGTCGCGCCGGCACCAACAACCCGGTGTTCATGCTGGATGAAATTGACAAGCTGGGCTCTGACTTTCGTGGCGACCCCTCGTCAGCCATGCTGGAGGTGCTCGACCCGGAGCAGAATTCCACCTTCCAGGATAATTATCTGGAGATGGACTTCGACCTGTCGAAGGTTATGTTCATCACAACCGCGAACTATCTGGAGACCATCCCTCCGCCCTTGCGCGACCGGATGGAAGTCATCAAGCTGCCGGGCTACGTAACCCCTGAGAAAGTCCAGATTGCCCGCGCGTATCTTGTTCCGCGCCAGATCGAAGAGAACGGGCTGAAGCCCAGCGTCATCAAGTTCTCCGACGCCGCACTGGAGCAGATTATCGTCGATTACACCCGCGAAGCGGGCGTGCGGACGCTGGAGCGCGCCATCGGCAAGGTGTGCCGAAAAGCCGCGGTGCAGTACGCCGGCGGGGAGAAGAAGAGCTTCTCGATAAGCCCCCGCAACCTCAAAGCCTTTCTCGGCTCACCACGCATCAGCCCGGACTTGCAGAGCCGTGAACCGCGGGTCGGCGTAGCCAACGGCTTAGCCTGGACGCCCGTAGGCGGGGTGTTGTTGTTTATTGAAGCCATCGACATGCCGGGAAACGGCAAGATTAAGATCACGGGCCAACTGGGCGACGTGATGAAGGAATCGGCTGAAATCGCCCAGTCGCTGATGAAGAAAAACGCGGAGAAATGGAAGATTTCAGAGGAATACTTCCAGAAGCGCGATTTTCATATTCACATCCCCGAAGGCGCCACTCCCAAGGATGGACCCTCAGCGGGCATTACGCTGGTGACCGCACTGGCGTCCCTCCTGACCGGCAAACCCACCCGTACGGAAGTGGCTATGACCGGCGAGATAACCTTGCTGGGGCGGGTCCTGCCCATCGGGGGCTTGCGGGAAAAGTCAGTCGCAGCGGTGCGCGGACATATCAAGACCGTCATCTGCCCCTCAGCCAACAAGGGCGACCTTGACGACATCCCCGACATCGTCAAGGAAAAGCTGGAGTTTAAGTTCGTCGATAAAATTGAAGATGTGCTGCGACTGGCACTGCTGTCCAAAGGTAATAAAGCATGATAAACGGTTGGCATCGGAATCCCGCTGATGGAAGGGGGAGAAAATGAGAAAACTGAGCCTGTTGTTAGTTACTTTATGGGCATTCTTTCTGGTCGGCTGCCCTTTGCCGTGGAATGCGCCTTACATTATCTGCAGTGGTTCGATTTCCTTCGATCTGCAGGATACACTTAAAGTATTCGAGCTGTGGGCTGAGGAACATACCGGTTATGAGTCCTACCGAGTGAAAGTTTCGAAACCGTGGATACATGTCACTCCTGAAGTAAGTTCAATTACCGGTGGCAATTCAAGCATCCATGAAGTGCGGGTGGACCGTGATATGCCAGCCGGTCTGTATTACGGCGAAATCAACTTTGAAGTAATCCAGGGCAGCGTGCCGATTCACGACTTTGTGAAAGTCGCTTTGCTGACTGGCACCGAGATCCGAGCATATGAAATTCAGAAAGACATGACGCTGGATTCAATCTTCTGGTGCAGCGACAGCAACCTCGCGTCCGGACAGGATTTCTGGGGAGTCAGCTCCCCTGAAAGTGAATATGCTTCCTTATGGTGTTGCAAACGTGGTGAGCATCATCGGGAACAGTATGACAACGATATGGACGCTTGGATGATCTTAAAACCGGAGCAAGCCATTGACGTCCAAAATTTTCAGCAGGTGCAGATAGGATTCAGATTGAGTGGATCGTCTATTTACAACCAAGATTATCTCGAATTACTCCTTATCACTCCTGACGGAAACGCACAAAGACCAAAGTACTTGCCCATAACCTGGAGCGGGGACTGGCTTTATGAGGAGTTGGAAAGCGTCCCTCTAACCTGGTTTGGAGATGACAGCCTCACTTCCCCTTTGCGGTTCGCTTTTTTTTTCCATTCCGATAGCGCTGAAGTGAGTTCTGGATTTTGGATAGATCACCTCAAGGTTTTTGGCGATCCAAAGATTGCTGATTAATTAGGG
>CAZCEM010000264.1:0-4104 GCA_964497555.1 uncultured bacterium | reverse complement strand
GTTTTGAGCAGAGAGTTTAATATAAAGAAGAGTTTTTCAGCAGACCTTAATTAAGTTAAACTCAGGCTTCTGTGATGTCAAGAAACCGAACCTCAATGCCCCGTTCGCAACTCAATTCACGTTTAGATTTCACGCCTTGGCGCCTCCAGGCTTCTGGCATGAACTTAATACGTGTCTGTTTGATTGAAACTCTGCATTAAGTAATGCAAAGGCGCTCAGCAAACTTACCTTTAAAGCTTTCCCCTCCCAAAGGATACTTTTCTTTTTTTTCTTGACGCTCTATGTTGACTTAATCATCGGTTAAGACTATCTTTATCATGATAAAAAGGGTTCATCATTGTTTGCCATAGATAGTTAAGCAGTAACTTTTTCGGTGGAGAGCATCATGAAAAGCGCGCGAAGTCGGTTTTGCGCGAGGATCGAACACTTTGCAAATCTCGACCTGTCACTGTTTCACTCTCGAAGCGCGAGACCAGTGCTAGGATATTTAACCGTGATCCGTTGGGCCGGAGGGGAGCGAAGCGTCACGCGGCTCGCGTCGGTCTTTGTTCTACTTGTCCTGCTTATAGCCAACGTTTCCGAGGCCTGGGTAGGCTCTTTTACCACCGCAGACGGCTGGCATTGGCGCAATCCTCTCCCCTTCGCGGGGAACTTCTACTGTGTGGCGATGCTGAGCGAAAACTCCATTGTCATCGGAGGCTCCTACGGAGTCATTATCTACAGCGACGACCAAGGCGAGAACTGGTCGCAGGCTCGAGTGCCCGCCGATTTGATAAATCCCGTAAGAAGTCTGGCTTTTATCCCGCAGACCGCCGTCGGTTTTGCCGTTTCCGAAGGGCGGCTGCTTAAAACCGAGGACGCCGGTCATTCCTGGTCGTACCTCTTCCAAATTGAGGGCTATGGACAAATCTACGCCCGCGACCTCTGCTCGGTGGACGGCTACGTATATCTGCTGATGAATCCCTCCGGCAATGCGAGAAACGTGGTCCTGTGGTGGGACAATGTTGAGGATGAATGGATTCAACCCTTTCAAGGCGGGAACAACTTCGTCAACCTCAAACGCATCAAATACCCCTACTGTTGGAATGACAGTCTCATTTTCTGCTGGAGCGACAGCATTATGTTCGACCGGCGGATAGGCGACGTGGAGCCGGTTCCGGAGGGCGACTCCTTTGTATATATTCAAGATACTACCTTGCGCGCCGGCGACGGCCGGCGGTTGTCCGGCTTTGAGCGCCGACCGACCGATATTTGTTTTTCCGATGCTGACAACCTCTATGTGGTTTCGACCCACCTCTTTCGCTCCCGTGACGGGGGACGGCACTTTGAGGATCTCGGCGACCTGAACTACTTCCTGCATCGAGTCGAGTTCTTCAACGAGGAGGTCGGTTTCGTGGTAGGCGAGTTAAGCCGGGCGCTTTACACCATCAACAGCGGTAATTTTTGGTCCAACTCGATAATCTACCGGTCAGAGTTTTCGGATTTGCGCAACATCTACTTCGTGAACGACACGCTCGGCTTTATGCAGACTTCAAATTGCGAGGAGCCGATGACCTATCGCACCGGCGACGGCGGGCGAATCTGGACGCAGATTGCCCTGTCCCGACGCGACCTGCCCAACATCAATAAATTCTGGGTGCACCCGGCGGGGCAATATATCTTTGCCCTGGACGGAACCGGTCTGTTCACCCGGATGATCGCCATCGACATGACCGCGCCCCAGTCCATCGACGAAGGCGTCCGAGACTTTATGTTCCTCGACAACGACCACGGCTGGTACATCACCGACACCAAGATATTCGCCACCAGCACCGGTGGATTGTTCTGGACTTCGGTCAGCGAACTCGAAGGCGATTCCTTGCGCTCCATCTTTTTCACCAGCCTTCAAGACGGTTATGTAGCTGGTAAAAGAGGACGAATACTGAGAACCAACAACAGCGGCGCGCGGTGGAACGACGTCAGCGTGGCGGGAGTGGACGTCAATGCGCTGTGGTTTTTCGACGCCAACACCGGCTACGCAGCGGGCAACGAAGGTGTGTTTTTCAAGACCAACGACGGGGGCATTCATTGGCGGCCGCGCCGAACCGACAACGACGATGACATCCATTGCATCCGCTTCTGGGACGAAGACCACGGCTATCTGGTTATCTCGGACGGTCTGCTGACTACCGAAGACAGCGGGCTGAATTTCCGGCTGTACCGCACACCGCTTGGCTTCGCAGCGGGCCATGAGCAGAAGACGGCGTCGGTGATAGTTCGCGACCGGGAGTTAACCAAATTCATTTATGCGCGGGGGAGCTGCATCCTCGAATATGACGTGAACGAGGCCGGCTTAGTGGAAACACCGCCGCTGACGCCGGGCGCCTTTGAGCTGCTGACGAGCTACCCCAATCCCTTCAACGGCAGAGTGTATATCCAATATCGGAATTTAGGTCCGACGGAGCGGTTTGTGAATGTGTACGACCTTTGCGGGCGGCTGACTGACAGGCTGGCGCTGCCCCCGGCTGCGGGCGAAGGTTTGCTCTCCTGGGATGCGAAGGGTCTGCCAAGCGGGTCCTACATCCTGTTGTTGGAGCAGCCGGGTGCAGTGAGCGGGACGAGGATTGTGCTCTTGAGATAGTGAAGCGCGTAAAGCGAAGTCAAACAGCCCGGAGCTTCCGCTTCGGGCTGTTTTTTTGTTGGTGATTCTGCCTCCATTAATACTTAAAACTGACTTGCCTGATATACCTTTGGTTCTGTCCTTTCTCAGGTTGAGAATCCAGTGACGCCGGCGAAAAATCGTGGGAAAGTCTCCTCCAAAGCCGCTCTTTGTTGCATTCGGGCAGCGCGGGGCGTTAAATTTTCACTAAGTATAACGCCAAGGCTGAAGCGGTCGTTCTCGCCGCTCAGCCAGAAACCACTTCATCAAACAGAACTGAAACTTTGGCGCTTAACAGCTTGAAAAAGACCGCGCCTGCAGTTATGACGCTGCTGCTGGCAGGGCTGTGGCCAGGGCTTGAGGCGCTTGAGCCCTGCTACCACACCCCCGCCCAGATAATATCTGAACTGCGGACGCTGCAGGAAGACTATCCCGATTGGGTTCGCGTCGATTCTATCGGATATAGTTCTCAGTACCATCGACCAATCTGGCTGGCGCGGTTGACCGACAATCCCCACGAGCTTGAGGCGGAGCCGGCTCTGTTGTTTATAGGACAAGTTCACGCCGAGGAAGTGGTGGGGATTGAGATCGTCTTCCGGCTGATGCACAACCTCTTGGACAGCTTGGACTTCGAGACGCCGAGAGCCAGGCTGGAAAACCTCGACCTGTACTTCATCCCCACCCTTAATCCCGAAGGCTTGGAAGTCGTGCATTCGGGTCTGGACGCGACATTCCGCAAAAACTGCCGCGACAACATTGGCGACGGAGTCTTCCGCTGTCGCAGCGGCTGGGGCTGGGACAGCTCCGGCGTAGATCTGAACCGTAACTTTGGGCTTCACTGGGAAAACGGCGACACCTTGTTTCAGCGTGGCGGTTTGGAGGGAGTGTACAATTACTACCGCGGTCCCGAGCCGTTTTCGGAGCCGGAATCCCAAGCCCTGCGTGACCTTGCGTTGAACCGGCGATTCCTGTTTTCGGCCGTGTACCACGGATCCCGTTCTGGAGCCAATGCTGAAACCATCATAGCTCCCTGGAACTGGGATGGCAAAGTCCCGCCCGACGCCGGCGCCATTGACGCAGTTCTGAACGAAATCGCCTGGCTCACCCCAACAACCGACGACCAATCGACATACCTGCCGGTTCACGCCTTGCAGTGCAATGGTCAGACTCTGGATTGGTTCTACCAAGCAACCGGGTCTTTCCAGTATATGGTCGAAGTCGGAAATCAGGTTCAACCGGACTCCAGCAACATGGAATTAATGGTTGCTGATAATCTCCCCGCAGCTGAATTTCTAATGGATCTCGCGCGAGGCGCGCAGAGTTTGGCGGGTTTCGGCACCCTGACGGTTCTCGCCTCGAATGCCGAGACCGGTCGTCCGATACCTGCGGAGGTTTCTGTCAAGGAAATCAGCCAGCCGCTACTGGCGCCCCGCCGCTGCGTCGGCAACGGACGGCTGGATTGGTAT
>CAZCEM010000263.1:0-4113 GCA_964497555.1 uncultured bacterium | reverse complement strand
TAACCAAGCTTCCGTACAATACCCGCCGTCGAGCTGGACAGCAACACCGCGGCAGCCTCGGGCGGTGGCGTCCTGTGCAGCAACAGCTCCTCGCTGGTGCTGAATGACGCGGTTGTCACCCACAACCGCACCACCGACATCGACAACGGCACCGGCGGCGCCTTTTACTGCAACGAAGACGCCGCCATCACCCTGACCGACGCCGTGGTAGCATTCAACGAAAGCCATTACAGCTCGGTTTTCCACCAGTTGGCGGGCAGTCTGGCGCTCAACAACGTCCTGATTCACAGCAACAACTGCAATCCCTCCACCACCACCTGCATCTTGAAAGGCCGGTCGGAGTTCGTCAATGCCACCATCACCCGCAATATCCGACCCATTGCTGTCGATCTGAACGCCGGGGTCACCTTTCGCAACTGCATCCTCTGGAACGCGGGCATCCTGGAGGTTGTAGCCGGCGACGCTCCGGGCAATATCGTGGTGTCGGTCTCCTATACCGACTTCGACGAAGGTGAGCGAGGCATCGCCGATTCCGACTCCATCCGCGTCGATTGGGGTGATGGAAATCTTAATGCTGATCCGCTGTTCGTAGATCCTGATTCGCTGGACTTTCACCTCACCGCCGCCAGCCCCTGCATCGACGCGGGCAGCCCCGACGACGAACCCGACACCGACGGCAGTCCTCCAGATTTGGGGGCGCTGCCATTTCTATATGGTACGGTGGAAGGTCTGATCCACGACGCCGCGAACGGCGAGCCGGTGGAGGGGTGCACGTTGACAAACGGAACCGGCGTTTCGGCGGTCTCGGACGGTCGAGGTTATTACAGATTTAGACCTATCGGCGTGGAACTGTTCGACCTGACCGCAGTCGCGGCCGGGTATAACGCTGCAGTTAGTGAAGATCTACAAGTCGATGTCGGTGAAGTAATCGAGGTTGATTTCAATCTGGTCTGCGGAGTGCTTAGTCCCTCTGTCGAAAACCTGACGCTCACGCTGCGTCACGGTGATGAAGGCGTCGTACCCTTCCTGGTGACCAACACCGGAGTCGGCGAGCTGAGCTTCACTGTGAAGCCCGAACTGAGCGGGGACAACTACGCGGAACCTTGGGCTGACTTGTTGACTATGCCCGTGAGCGAGGCGGTTCAGGACACTCGAATCTACGGGGCGGTCTTTACGGGAGACAGGTTCTTCGTGGCGGGAGACGGGAATAACAATCCCCGGTTTCATATATTCGACCGCGATGGAGGCTTTGTCGAATCGCTGCCGCAGCCTCACTGTGAGGGATTATCCCGCGGGATGAAGGACCTTGATTGGGACGGACAACTATTGTGGGGCTCGATAAACGACTCGGTCTTCGGTTTCACGCCGGATCTTGAGACGATGTATTCCTTCCCCATGACCAGCGTGGGCTACAACTACATCGCCTGCAATCCCCATGACGCCACCATCTGGCTGACTTCCATAACTGCCGGTTACATTGAATTCACCTACGACGGGGAATTGGTACGTGAAATTCCCCGCCTAGGCGTTCGCAACTACGGCTTGACCTACTGGGCGGAAGACCCCGACGGCTGCCCCTTGTACGTGAACGTTCATCCGGTCAACGGGATTTACTGGCTGTATAAGATAAATCCCGAAACCGGCGAGATGATGACGGTGGAGGAGGCCGGGAGTGAAAACGTCGCTGAGGGACTGGGAATTTCTATCGCCACCGATTACCTGCCTTACAACTGGACGTTGCTGCGGGTGGTCAACAGCCTTGGAGGAGATTTTCTGGAGATCTTCGAGTTGGCGGGCGACACTCACTGGATGTCAGTCGCGCCCGACGAGGGAGCTTTGGCTTCGGGCGGCGAGATGGAGATGTTGCTGCGGCTGAACGCTGGGGACTTAGCAGAGGGGGATTGGCGGGGCAATCTTGCGTTCAATCATCCGAACGGACATGGCGTGAAAACCTTGCTGCCGATAGCATTGACCGTCGAACCGGACCGGGCGCCGACTATAGAGGCGGTATCGAATGAGTTCACCCTGACCGCCGTCTATCCCAATCCGTTCAACAGCGCGGTGCAGCTTCGGTTCGGTCTGGACGCGGCGTCGGAGGTCGAAATCGGCTTGTATGAAGTGTCGGGACGGTTGGTTCAGCGGGTGTTCAGCGGTCGCTTGACGGCGGGTGAACACACAGCAGTCTTCGACGGTTCGGCTCTGTCCAGCGGTGTATATATCGTTTCCTTGCGGGCGGGCGAGCGGGCGTCGAGAGTAAAGATAACGCTCGTGAAGTAAAAAGAGCCAAGAGTGGCGCAGGGATGGGGAAGGGTTGTGGTCTTATCTTTCCACGCTGTTCCTGCGCCCGGAGTTCAATTTTTTATTTGGGTCAGGTCTAGTTTATGGCAAGATAAGAAAGCTGTTTTTTTTTCCCACAAGTTTTTTCAAATGAAGATTGACACCCGCCCAACTATTTATTAAATACATATTTGAAATAACCTTGATTCTATCCTGCACTGCTTCCTCGCTCACCACCGCTTGTCAGAAAGAACACATTTCCATAAAACATTGTGAGGAACCCGATGAAACTAAGCATGTCCCTTTTAGGGCTGACTCTCTTCGTTTGTAGCGGCTTACTTTGCCCGACTCTGGCTGAGGTTGTCGCGGAGCCTTTCGGTTACGCGGAAGCACTAAATGAAGACAACCTTACCGCTGAACACACCCTAAACTTAATTAACAATTCAAACCGAGAAGTCGCCTTCGAGATCCATTATGAATTCATCGATCTGAATGAAAGGCGCGAGCGAGGTTTGGGACCCGAACGCGACCGACGCGGTGGTCCTGACGACATGGACTACGAGTGGCGGGACGACCTTGAGAACGACGGGCCGGAGTATGAATGGATATCGGTCGATAACTTTGACCAGGTTACTCAGATCCAGATGGGCGACGACACAAGCCACGGGCCTTTCAACCTCGGATTTGATTTTAACTTTTACGGGAACGTCTTCAACTCCGTCCGGATATGCTCCAACGGCTGGGCGAGCTTCACCTATGCCGGTGTTGATTACTGGTTCGTGGACTGGCCTCAGATACCAAATGCGGGCGTGCCGATTCCAAACCTGCTCGGCATCGCCCTTTCCGATTGGAATCCTGCGGTGGGCGGCGGCCCTTACTGGTTTGCTACCGACGGCGATGTCGCTTGCTGCACATGGGAAAACACGCCTCATATTAGCGACAACAACTGTCGTTGGGATTATCAGATCCAGATTTATCCCAACGGTCTGGTCAAGTTCATGTATGGCCCCGACAATCGGAATATGGTGGTTCCCGCCCAGTACGGGCCGTTGGTAGGCTTCCAGAACGCGAACCGCGACCGCGGGTTTGAGATCACCCGGGTTGACGGCGGCGAATACCTCAGACCGGAAGGCGGCCGCGCCATCGGCATTGGCCCAACCAGCGCTTGGAACCGATGGATTTTGGTCGATCCCAAAGAAGGTTCTATCGAAGCCAACGACGCAGTGGAGTTATCGTTGACGTTCAACGCCGAAGACGCCGGCGAAGCGGGCGTCTATTACGCCTTGATGCGGATAGAACTGGATGCTCCGAACCAGTCGTTGATCGAAGTTCCCATGGTAATGTCCTTCGAATCGCCGGTGTTTGACTTGACAGGCATCGTTACGGCTGAGCGCGGCAACCAACCGGTCGAAGGCGTCTGTGTCAGCGTTGAACCATTCAGGATCATGAGACAAACCGATAATGATGGCCATTACACTCTGGAAAATCTGCCTCTCGGCGAATACGAAGTAACCTTCAAAGTCCCGGATTTTCTCACGACAACTCGCCAGTTGGAGGCTGAAGAAGAAGGCGAACTCGAACTGAATGTCTCCCTTCTCCACTCCGAGTGCACCCCTGATCCTGACGCCATCGTCACCGAACTCGCCCCCAACACCAACACCCAGCGCGTCATCCGCATGACCAACGACGGCAACGGGCCCTTGACCTACACCGTCGAGCGGCGCCTGCTGGGCGACGCCAATGCGGATCCCTGGACGCTGCGGGTCGCCCATGAAGTCGCGGCGCCGCTGGAGGACAACTACATCCAAGGCGTTGTATTCGCGGAAGATAGATTCT
>CAZCEM010000262.1:0-4117 GCA_964497555.1 uncultured bacterium | reverse complement strand
GGCGTTTTTAGCATTCATTTCCGAATTATCGGACAGACTCATTCCATCCACCCTTGTCGGGCTGGAAGCCCGTGCTACGCGAAAACCTTTTCGTATTATCGGACGACCTGCACTGTCCACCGCCCCCGGCCTCCCATTCTGCGTTCTGCATTCTACATTCTGCATTCCCACTTGACTCCTCTTCCCTTCGTCAATATATTTTAAGCATATGTAGATTACGTTTTCACGCCCAAATCCCGGTTCAACTCGAGGATGGTCTGTCCGTGCTAAGACCGGCGAATTTCGTCCAACTACTCCTGCTGATGGGATTAACGCTGGCCGGTGGTTGGTTCTGGAGCGCCTGCGACGCGCCCCGCGACAACCCTCTCGATCCGCAAAGCCCGCTTTATCGTGTCCCCGGCGCGCCGGCACGGATCACAGACCTGACCCTCGTCGAACAGGATGGCTTCCGAGCCCGCCTGACCTGGACTTCACCCACCGACGCCTACGAATACCGCCTCTACTACGGTTCAGCCACTTGGAACGGCCAATCCCTGGTCGGCGCCGCGCTCTACCCCGGCGATCTGCCCGGCGTCAGACTGCCCGGCGTCGAACAATCCGCCTGGATAGACGTGCCGCCCGGTCAGACCACCAACTGGTCGATGCGCAGCATTTCTTGTGAAGGCGCGCTGTCCGAAGCGTCCAACCTCGTCGCCGTCACCGCTCCACCCCGTGACCATTCGGCTGTTGTCATTGTGTCAGCTTACACTCGTCGTGTTGCGCTGTGGTCGGAACCGTTGGACTGGGTCAGCGTGGTGGTTGAAGCCAGCGTGGCTGACACCGACGGCGTCGATTCGGTCTGGATTCAGCTCGACGCGACTATTATCGGCAAGCTGACTTCGCTGGAAGACGGGCTGAATTGGTACGGCGAATTCCCGGACTTCGACCTGCCCGGCGGCAGCGTCGAGGCGCTTGTAGGACATCCGCTGCGGCTGTATCATCTCGATAAAGCCGGTTTCTGCGCCGCGGGGCCTTCGTTTCCGGTCATCCGGGTGTTCAACCGGGTGCCGGTGGTTAATGCACCGGCTGCCAACGACACCGTGGGTCCGCTGCCGGAACTGACCTGGCGCGTTTACAGC
Source organism: uncultured bacterium (assembly GCA_964497555.1). Lineage (GTDB taxonomy): Bacteria > Electryoneota > AABM5-125-24 > Hatepunaeales > Hatepunaeaceae > CAZCEM01. The sequence goes on along the minus strand of CAZCEM010000262.1, from coordinate 2,999 downwards.
GCGGATTTTCCCTTCATTTACATCCTCCGCATCGTACATGTCAATCAGGTCTATGTGCCGACCGCGGTGTTGACCGACACCATCGACGACGTCTATGCTGAGACCTACGCCGTACGGGATCCTCTGACGTTCGATCCACAATACTTCCTGTGGACGCTGTCGGTGGTTGATGAATTCGGCGATGAAGCGCGTTCTTCTGAGGCAATCTTCCGAGTAATGCCTGATGAATAAAACAAGCGACCTGTCCCGCGATAAGCTGGAGCTGCTGGTGGAAGCGGCGCAAGCCCTGCTGGAAGCCCCCGACCTCGACCGGCTGGCGCCGCGGCTGCTGGATAAAGCCTTCGCTGTCAGCAGCGCTGAACGCGGCTACATGCTGCTGCGCGACGAATCCGGGGAACTTAAGCCCGCCGCCCAGCGCGGCATCGAACCCGGTTCGCTGCCGGAAGGCGATCCCTCGCGCACTATTGTCGAAGCGGCTCTGCGCGACCGGCGACCGATCCTGTCCCGCAACGCGGCTCGCGACCCCCGCTTCAGCGGCTCGGAGTCTATCATCATCCGCGGCATCCGCTCAGCCTGCTGCATCCCGCTGGAAGCCCGCGGCGCGCGGCTGGGAGCGCTGTACCTCGACGCTCAAGGCGCGGGAGCGCTTTCAGAGGAATATTTGCCGCTGCTGGAAGCCTTTGGCTCGCTGGCGGCGCTGTCGCTGGCGAGAGCGATAGATTTGGACGAAGCGCGGAGGGCATTGAAGGCCGCAGTGGGAGGAAATCGCTTCCCCGGCATGGTGGGTGAATCGATGGTTATGCGGCGAATGTATGACCGGATGGAGCGCATTGCCGGGGCTGACCTGCCGGTGCTTATCACCGGTGAGAGCGGTTCGGGCAAGGAACTGGTGGCGCGGGCGCTGCATACCTCCGGACCCCGCGGCGGCAAGCCCTTCCGCGCCATCTTCTGCGGCAACCTGACGGCGGATCTGCTGGAAAGCGAGCTGTTCGGCTACAAGAAAGGCGCGTTCACCGGCGCCATCGCCGACAAGCCGGGACTGCTCGATTTAACGAACCACGGCACGCTGTTTCTGGACGAGATCGGGGACGTGCCGATGCAGGTGCAAGCCAAGTTGCTGCGCTTCCTGCAGGACGGCGAATACCAGCGGCTGGGCGACCCGCAGGAGCGCCAGGTGGACGTGCGGATTCTGTCCGCCACCAACAAGGACTTAAAGGAGGAGATCAAGGGCGGGCGTTTCCGCGAGGACTTGTTCTATCGGCTGAACGTGCTGGCGATCCAGACCCCGCCGCTGCGGGAGCGAGACGGGGATTTGCCGCTGCTGGCAGCGGCGATTTTAGCGAAAGTGGCGGCGCGCACCGGCCAGCCGTCGCGGCGGATTTCCGCGGCAGCGCTGAAGGCGTTGACGCGGCATCCCTGGCCCGGCAACGTGCGGGAGCTGGAAAACGTGCTGGCGAGGGCGGCGGTGCTGGCGCGGGGGGATCTAATCGAACCAGAAGACATCGACCTGCCCGAATCTGATGACTCCGAGCAACTGACCGAGACCGTCGAGATGGACTTGCAGACCGCCATTGAAATCCATCTGAAGCGCGTCCTGAGACACACCAACGGCAACCGAAGCGAAGCGGCGCGCATCCTCGGCGTCAGCCGCCGGTATTTGCAGAAGACGCTGGCGAAGTGGCGGGGTGAGGGGGAAAGCGAAGAATGAAGAATGTAGAATGCAGAATGGGCTGTAGGTGCATCACTCCTTCGAAAATAATCCTCACTGCCGCATAGGTCGGGTCTCCGAACCCGACCGCCTCACAAAACACGGGCGAGACGCCCGTGCCACCGGTAGCGAGGGACTCCGTGCCCGCGCATCGTTTGATTCACAGCAGATGAAGCAGATTAAGCAGATTGAGGAACAGAAGGCGGGCGGTCGGTTGAACCATCTGTTTAATCTGGTTAATCTGTTGTGAATCTTCCGGAAGGCTTGACACCGCGTAGGTCGGGTCTCCGAACCCGACCGCGCCTCACAAAACACGGGCGAGACGCCCGTGCCACCGGCAGCGAGGGACTCCGTGCCCGCGCATCGTTTGATTCACAGCAGATGAAGCAGATTAAGCAGATTGAGGAACAGAAGGCGGGCGGTCGGTTGAACCATCTGTTTAATCTGGTTAATCTGCAGTGAATCTTCCGGAAGGCTTGACACCGTGTAGGTCGGGCTTCCAGCCCGACCGAACCAGTACGATAGGCTTCAACCTGTCGGGTTGGACTGAAAGTCCGCTCTCCCAGGGGTAGATGTGCCGCAGGATGTCCTCATCCTGCGGCACTAACTATTTAAACGCGCTAAAGCATTAACTCTAAGCTTTCTGAGCATGTTGAGCCGTGATCTTTGAACTCCGGGCACGGTGCACTCGTCTGGATTCCAGCTTCCGCTGGGATGCGCCTTCGACGCATTCTTCCTTCTGCATTTTGCATTTTACATTTACCCTACGAACGCCCACACCTCTTTCCGGCTGGCGGCGTCCAGCGCGTTAAGGTCGCGGATGTAGTACAGGTCTCCCGCCACGTCGCGCAGCATCCAGCCTCCCCCCGGCAGCGGATGCGGCCAGTCGTCCAGCTTGGTCTGGAAGGTGCGCGCGCCCTGCCGGGTTTCAACCTTCCATTGGCGAATCTCGAAGTCCTCCCGCGTCGAGAGCACCCGACTGATTTCAAACACGAAGGACGCAACGGTCAGCGCCTTCTCGACCGCCGCGCGGGAGTCGTCGTCCAGCTCGGCAAGGTCTGGTATCAGAGCCACTTCGTTCTCATCGTCGTCGCGCAGAGTGATGTGCCGTCCCGGATCCGACCAGGGAAAGCACAGGCTGGCTTGCACCGGTTCAGCGCGGCCATCGCTCCCCGCCCACAGGCGTTCGTCCGAACGCCACTCTAACAATAACATATCGCTCATTGTTTTCTCCATTAAGTTGACAAGTTTGAAAGTTTGAAAGTTCGAAAGTTTGAAAGAGAGGCGGACT
>CAZCEM010000261.1:1258-4133 GCA_964497555.1 uncultured bacterium | reverse complement strand
CTTCAATGCTGTTTTGCCGGAGTTGGTAGCGATAATACCCGGCTTCGTCATTATCAACTCTACCGAAACGTTTGATATCATAGACCAGGACGAATTGAAAACTGCAGTCGCTTCGCTTAGCATCCTGGATCAGTTTCTGGAACGCCGTGCGGTCGTCGGATGAGGCTCCGCTGACGCTGAACCGCAAGCTGGGCGGCGTCGGCTTCCTCCTCGCGGGCGCCGCAAGGGGCAGATCGAGATGTATGATACCGGACGCTTCTTCACCGTGACTGGTCTGGTGGATGGACCCGGGCAGTTGCGCGACATCCAGATGGAGCTTACTGCCTTTCACGCGCGACTGTTCGACCGAAAGAATCAGAAGCGTAGCGAGCCGAAACGCGATTTTGACACCCTTGTCTCCCATGCCCTGTCAGACACGGAAGTTATCGAAGTGGCGACGCGGTCTGCAAACGGTGCAAAGTTCGACGCCCTGCTGACGCGCTTTCAGGTTGTCAAGAGCTGGATAGACGAACATCTCAGCCCCGAGAACTTGAAAGCCGCCAGATGCTTGATGCCCGCAATTCTTATGATCCGCCGCCTGTCGCACTGCCGCTCCCCGAACGTGCGGGCGATCGGGGAAACGACGAGAGAAATAATGTCCCTGCCAGTCCGAAAAAGCTTGAATCGCATTTATATCCTGCTGAAGGCTTCTGGGAATACATCGTACCGATCGATCCAGAAGTGGTCAAGCTGATTGACTCGATCCACGATGAGGCTATAGCCGAGGGCTGGACGGAATCCAGCAATGAAGGGATACGCTGTGTGCCGCGTCCATGGTGCCAATCCTGGGGCACGAGGCGGCCCCCCCAAGAAGAACCTGAACGCGCTGGTGCACGGGACGTTCGTCGACCGCTTCCTGAAAGAGGGCGAGGTCGAAATGTTCAACCGCTTCCTGAACGGCCTCAAGAAGGACATCCCGGATATGAACGACTCGTCGGAATATGCTATCGCGGTGACGGCAGCGATGGTGTTTATTCGGCTGCGGCGGGCTATCGAAGGCGATGCCCAGCCCAGTAGCGTGGACTTCCTGTCCAAGGCGATGATCCGGCATTGGGAAGCGCTGAAGATTACCAGACATGCCTGGAAGGGGGCGGACATCAACCTACCATCGCCAGCGCAGTGGGCGCTGGACTTAATTGAAAGGGCAAGTCAAAGACGGCGGGAACTGGACAGTAGCAAAGAAGTCCGGGCGCTGCCCGGCAGCACCTTCGACGAAGCAGAGGATACCGAGACTGAGGAGATGGATGACCCTGAGTCCTGATTTCGATGCACACAAACGCGATGTGGGCGACGTTTGGCAGCGAGGCCGAGTGTTTCATCGACTGTCCTCAGCGGCACAACGTGGGCAAATTGGATTATTCGCTTGACTCGGATGCCACGAGGAAAGGTTGCATACTGTCACCTATGTGACCTTTCTGGCAAGTCTGGATGCGACCTGATAAAGAGATCCTCGCGTCAGGACAGCGACCTATGCGACGTCGTTTCGCGGCTTTGTCAAAGCGACTGCGATCCTTTTACAAAAACACTTTCAAAGGCGTTGCAAGGCGCATCGTCCTTGTATTGCCGTTTTTCAAAGCGACCGACCCCTTGCAAGGGCAAAGTGAAAATGGTCGTCTCGCGCGGGACAATGTTTCAAAACTTCGGGAGGACGCAGAATGTCCATACTGACAGGTATTCTGGCGGTGCTGCCGGTCATCGCGGCGGCCTACATCGCAATGTTGCATCTGACCCACTGGCTGGAGAGGCGCGGGGGATCACCATTCGTTTCGTGGTGGAAGATAATGGCGATGCGTGACTGCAGGCCGGTTCGAACGTCCGCAAAAACTCTGTGCATAAGGCTTTGCGGGCTCTCAGGGATAACGCTTTTCCTGGTAACCGGAGAGCCCGCAAACGCCCATCTACAGAGTTTCAAGTGCGGTTTCAAGAGCATCGCCCAAGAGGTGGGCGTAGACCTGGGTGGTGGCGACGGCGGTATGCCCAAGCGCCTGCTAGACGGCGAGAATGTTGGAGGTGCGGGCATAAAGCGTCGTGGCAAAGGTGTGCCTAAGCGTGTGTGGGTGCACCTGCTTGGCGATGCCGGCTTTGGCGATCCACTCGGACAGGCGGCACTACACCTGCCTGCCGGTGATTCATTCCAGGCGCTGGCTGAGGAACGGCGCCGGACAGTCGAAGGCCATTTTGTGGCGGTCTTTCAAGTAATGGTGCAAAGCCCCCCTCGCCTTAGTGTTGAGGAATCGTGTGACGGTCTGTCCGCCCTTGGCTCTGATGGTGATGCGCTCTTCGGGTATTTTTTTGCTCAGGGTAATTTATTCCTTTCAAAGGATTATTGAGATGGATTTGCATAGTGAGCATCTAACGCCAGTTTGTCGGACGTTCGATGCATACCAAGGGTGCAGGGCAGGAATTGGAAAGTCAAGACAAATCAATTATAGATAGTGTAGTTATGCAGAAAGATAAGCATAGTATCGCTTCGCTTTCCAAGTGCGATCAGAGAGCGTTAATGGCGATCCTGAAAGACCCGGCAGCGTGGGGTGAACTCTTCCTGCGCAACCGGGACGGGACACCTCGCGCCTACTGGCCGCACCAGAAGGACGACCTGCGCTGTAAGGCCAAGCAGATCGTCCATCAGGATGGAAGGGATGTGGGCAAATCGGTCTGCATCGTCACGGACATTCTGCATTATGCCTTCATCACTAAAGGTGGAAGTGGTTTAGTGGCGGCGCCGCATCAAGGGCACCTGGACACGCTGATCGAGGAGTTTGAGTTTCAACTGGGGGAGAATCCCGATCTGATGTCGGCGATTGCGCCGGGACGCGCCGACCATCCGGCGATCACC
>CAZCEM010000261.1:0-1248 GCA_964497555.1 uncultured bacterium | reverse complement strand
GTAAGGCTTTCCGGTCGCTGCATGTCAATCGGGTATGGATCGACGAGGCCGCCTGGCTGCCGGAGCTGGCTTGGCGGGCAGTGCGGCAGTGCCTTAATGCCGGCGGACGATTCCGCGTCTATTCCAATCCGAACGGTTTGAGGGATACGACTTATTACCGATTGACCAAGGACACGAAGAAGTGGCGTCTCTTCCACTGGTCGTCGTCGCTGAATCCGAACTGGTCGGTTGAGCGCGAGCAGGACATGCTCGATTTCTACGGCGGACGGGACACGCCGGGCTTCCAGCACGAGGTCTTGGGCGAACACCGCAGTCCATCCTTTGGAGCCTTCAACCATGAGCAGTTCAAGCTCTGCCAGAAGGATTACGATGGATACCGCTTTCTGAAACTGACTGGCGAGGAATTGTCCGACTGTGATGGCGAGGAGGAAGTGAGGGATCGGCTCGATCTGCTAATGTGCCTCGCTCCCGAAGACGGACGCTTCTGGGTCGGGGCTGATACTGGTTATACCAACGATCCTTCCGAGGTGACGGTCTGGCGTGAGGACGAAGATACAATCATGAAACTGGTCTTTCGCCTTCGTACCGAACATGTTACCTATCCGATCCTCTCGGAGATTATCGCCCTCGTCGACCGGTACTACGACCCGAAAGGGATTGGCATCGATAACGGCGGGAACGGGCTATCGGTGGTGCAAGATCTGGCGACCCTCGATAAATTCCGTGGGCGTGATTTCGAATCGAAGGTGCGTGGCTTTGACTTCGGCGGGGCGACGGTGATCGGTTATGACGATGAAGACCATCCGATCCGTAAGCGAACGAAGGAATAAATGACAGCACTGATTAACCGTGCATTGTCGAAACGGAAGGCGGTCTTTTCGATCGGTGATACAGAGATCGAAAATGAACTCGCATTGTTGGCACCTCAAATGTCAAGAACCTCGCCTTTTTCAAGTTGCTTCAAATAACAGTCGAGATTGCTTGATATTTTACCGAATACCATCGGTAGATACCGAATCAATTCGGTTATACTTGGGTTATCAGAGTCTGGTCCATCGTGATAATTACGCATGTGAGTGAGGATGTTCTGGCGTTCACCTTCTGACAGTTTCTCAAAAGGATTTTCAACAAAATGGTTGTGAAGATCTGAAAGATGAATGAAGCTGCAACCAAATCTATAAACAGACTGCGTCCAACCTTGGAGTTTCTGTGCCAAATCAACCATCTCTCTATCAGTTACATCGCGCC